>JAPOIJ010000238.1 GCA_029979005.1 Planctomycetota bacterium
CCAAGTGATTTCGTAGCGTCCATTGTCTTTGTTGGTAGCCAGATAGTGCGACCCTATATGGTTGGAACGACGGGTGGACTTGCGCCAGTTTCCGGTGCGTTCCGCCTCGGTATCGTCTACGGTGGTGCCGGGGAACTGGATGCTCCAAGCCTTCTTGGATGGATCAAAGCCTTTTTGTTTGAAGGAGTATTTTTCATTGATTTTAAGCCCCTCCAGTGCGAGGGAAAATCTCGCCCAGCCTCCGTTTCCATTGCCCGCCCACATCCGGTTCTCCTCGCGGGCATAGTAGCGATGAGTCGTCGGCTTGGGTTGTTCCGCGGGAAACTCAAGCGCGCGACGAAGGGCAAACTCGGCTACATCGAGGTAGGCATCGACCTGCACATGGGAAACATCCAGGGCTTCGCCCACTTTGGCGAAGCCATGGACTTCACCGTCCAATGGTAACTGGTCCGCGATTTTGAGCTGAGGGTCGTGCAGGAGATCGCGAAGGATATTCTCGTATTCGAAACGATTCACTCGTCGAGAAACCGCGCGTCCGTGTTGATTGTATTTTTGCTTTTGAAATTGGGCGATTCGACTCGCCAGATCCCTCAATGCTGCACTTCGATCGACTTCGTTTAAATGGCTGTCTTCTTTTGGCGGCATTTCTTTGGACTCGATCCGGTCGTGAATCTTGACCCAGATACTACTGTTATGCCGATCCTCAAGTTTCCATTCCAGTGACAGTAGATTTAATCCACCCTCACCTGCATTGCCGTGACAATCTACACAGTGGTTTTCGAAGAATGCGGTCAAGGTATCTGGCAAGTCCTTAGCTTGGCAGACGGGAGCAAGCAACTCTAAACCAAGCGCAATGATTACGGCAAATTGTACCGAAATAGAAGTCAAGGCTGTTGCTTTCATTCTTCGTCACCTTTTTTGTCTTTCTTAGAACTGAACTTATCGACAAGAAAAACGACTTAGCCGATTTGAATAGCCGAAGGAAAGCGTCTTCGATTCGGTGCAAAATTGTCTCATGAAAAATACCGTCTGTATTCGGTAAGCCTTGTGACGAGGGAGGTTTCCCGTATTGTGCTGATATGCTTACAACGTTCAGTAAGGCGTCGGATCAACTAAAGCTCAGTTATATCAGATCCACGGTCAGCTCCAATTTAAAAAAAATGATACCGCGCAAGTTTGACCAATACGTTTGTGGCTTTTTGTGTGTGAAACGAGAAGTGAAGCAGTTCGTTAGTCTTTTGTCAGGTTTTCTGGTTGTAACGCGTTCAGTCGAGTCTTATTCAAACCTATTTAATTCGGGGACACTCGATCCGGAGTTGCCTTTTCTAGGTTGCGATATCGGTATCGCTCAAAAATTTACTTGAGGATTCCAGTCTATTTGTGATCGTACTGAATGATGCAGCCAACCGGTGTTGTAGCCGGTGTCGAGATTGGTTGCAAAGCGAGCGCAGAATTGATAGCGTCACGGAGGTCATGACTGGTTGGCTTTTGACGTTTTTTTCCAAAGCCAACGTACAGGTCGTCGATCCGTCCCCGATAAACAACTTCTCCAGACGGTGAAATTAAAAACGTCTCCGGGGTCACTTTTGCGTTAAGGCGATCAGCGATTGCCTGATCCGAATCAAGAATCATCGGAGAGGTGATTTCAAAATCAGAGGAGTGCAGCTTGGCCTCTTCGATCGTGGCGGACCGGGTTGGGTTTACCTGGAAAAAGTCAATCTTCGCTTCAGAAAAATCTTCGGCGAGTTCTCTTAGTATTGGCTGATAGACATTCGCGATTGGGCAGTCAGTCGTTACGAACGTGATGACTCGAAATCGATTAGAATTGTGATCGAACAACCGATGCTGATTCCCCTCGATATCGAATACATCGTCGTGTGTACTTCCACGACCGAACCTTTCCTGTTTTGAGGTATCCACAGCGACAGGAACCTTGTCGGCGGGACGGCAGCCAACCATGGCGGTTATCCAAAGTAAGGTAATAAGTAACAACTGACGCTGTAATCTCATCGCGATTGAGCGGATCATTCTCTCTCCTTTCCTCCCAGGCCTTGGGGGCGTTTTCGAAGATTTAGGAATTGGGTCATTGGTTGGCGAGCCGCATCCAATTCCGATTTATCAAGCTCATCGTCGTTATTAATGTCGAAACGATTGAATAGCCTTTCGGCACGCGGGAATTGTTTTTTAAATTCAACAAGTTGAATCCGACCGTCTTGGTTGCTATCCATTTTTTTTACCAGTACTTGGACTGGTTGTTGGGATCCACGTTTGGGTTGGGATCGTCCAAGCTGGATAGAGGCCATCATCGATTCACGTGTTTTTCCCTGTAAAGCTCTATTCAGGGTTGCCTGATCACTGACGTTTTGTGCAACCATTTGAATTGTTACATTGCCCATCTCGTCGTTCGATTCGCGTCCCCACGTTACGCGTTGAGGTGGACTGTTCGGGTTTGAAGGATTTGCAGAGGAATTGTCATAGACGATCTTTGATTCAAATAAAGTCCCAGCAGGTAGTGTGACAGGACTGGCGAATTGATACGTGTCCTGCCAATCCAGATCCCAGTCATCAACTTGAAAAAGGTTGATCGTTTTGCCATCGGGGAGAGTAGCGACCAATGACATTTCCGTGGCTAAATAATGGGCGTGTCCAGACGTCCGTATCGCGTTCACTCCAACCGGTAGTGTGAAGGAGTCGGTTATCGTGTAGTCCTTTTGTCCGGCTGGAATATCGATATTTGCGAATCGACCGAATACGGGTGGAATCATGAGTGTGGTGAGTTGTCTCGATGGCGGTTTATCCGCAAAGTAGAGGGCCATCCGCGCGTGCTCAACTTCTTTCTTTCCGCTGGGGTGGAAGTGGGTTTGCATGATCAGGTCGGAACCCTTAGGAAGCAGCATGGCATTGTCACCCGGGAGAAGCATTGGCGTCGTACCGGGTACATATCCGCCCAGAGAAATAGATGTCTTTGTTGAGTTTTTATTATCAGTAGAAACTCCGGTAAACGCATTTCGACCTAGAAAGCTCATTCCTGAAATGCCGGCTCGCCCATCTTTACCATCTACGGTCCGACCCGCCTTGGCAATGTCAAGAAAAAACAACGCATGATGCAAAGCCGATTTAGCCTGTGGTTTGATCTCGATTGCTTTGATCCACTTGTCTTCCGGTAGATCCATCGGAAACACAAAGGAACGGTATGTGTCTGGCCCGCTTGCAGGAATTGCGAAGCTTCCATTCATCTCTACTTCCATGTCTGGTTTTCCCAGCAACCAATCAGAAGGGAATTCTGGCTGGCGGGGAGCTTTCGTTGGGTCGCCCAGAGGCGCACCATCCTCCACCCAACGTTGGATGAGCTCAAGCTCTTGCTTGGTTAGTCGTCGATCATGTTCGAACCGAACGTCATTCGTCACATTTTTCCATGGAGGCATATAGCCGTCGTCAATGACTGCCTGGATTGTGCTGGCCCGACCTGCAACATCGTTGTAAGTCAACAAGCTAAACGGACCAGACTGGCCCGGTCGATGGCATGAGCTGCATTTCGAATAAACAATTTTTGCAATGTGACTGGAAAATGTGATCGTTTCTGCACTTGTTTGCCGCAACCCAAAAATGACGCTAGTTAACATCATCGCTGCTGTAAGAAATGTCTTGCCGTTGCTCATAAGTTCCTTTCCGGTGAATTGCATCCTTGGCTGCTTTCAGGCTCCTTAGAGCGGTCGATGGCCATCCTGCGTTTGAAGAATGCAAATCTCGTTTGGTTTTTCGTGATTTCGATCTTCTCAATTGTGATTCGAAGACCAATCTACTAGTTATTGTCAGAGGAGTTCCAAGTGTGACAAAACCACTTTGCAACATTCACCCCAACGGTATTCGTTGACATGGACCGCGATTAAAAAGGCAGTTATTTCGCTGTTTCGGACTCATAATAATTCGCCGAGAATATCGAATCGGGCACATTGACCTCCTCACGCAGCGTTAACCTGACACGGCTAGCTGCAACTTGTTTGAATTGTTCGTGTACCAACTCCATTTGCACCACGACACCCGTTACCGGATGAGCCCAAATTCTCACCGTCGAAGCCAAGCGGCGGTTGGTTCCTGCCCTTGTTGCCTCAATCGGGTGGCAGGTGACTGATGGTTCACCCGGCAACGGCTCAGCTTCGAGCAACCGTATCTCGTATTGTTTTGGCAACTCGATCAAAAGTGAATTAATTTGCAACTGCAAACTGGTTAAAAGGTTGATAACCGCATCGCGAGGCGTCTCGGTTCTGTCGCCGGAATTCCATTGTTCATCCCCCTGCAACCACCAACGATATTCGCCGTCAAATCCGAGCGAGGTTGGGCCCTGGGGCGTTTCAGGGAATTTGGCAACAAAACGATCAATTCCACGTGTATACAAGGTCCCGTCGAGTCGCCTCTTGCGGGAAAGTAGTCCGGTGCGATCAAGTTCTATGTCGTAGATTCGGGTGGTGGATGCTCGGCATGACTCAATCACTCGACTCATGGCTGCGGAGGCCTTCGAGGGCGAGAGCGACAATCCAATTACCGTGATAATCGCAATTGAGGCCGCCGTTGCTATCGCGACGGACCACCATGGCGCAAACCACAATTTGGGTGTTGGACGCCCAGGAATATTGGGTTTCGGGCCGAGTGCCTTCAGGGCATGGTTTGCGTTTGTCGAAACCGAGACGGTTGAGGTTTGAACCAAGTCTGTTGAGTCAAGACTTCGGATTGTTTTTTCTATTCGTTGTTCCCGATCTGTAGGTGACTCAAGACACTCTGCGAGCATCGCGTGCGTCAGTAGTTGTTGGAATTCAGTCTTGATCAATTCATCAAGATCGTTTGAGTTCTTTGCATCATCGTTTGCGTCCACTGAACCATGGCCATCAAGGTTGGGTCCATCCAACCAAATCTCGACCAAATCAGAATGCTGTATCTTGGGTCCCGGTTTGTGTTTGTTATCAGTCATCACGATCTTCTAATTCAACAATGTAAATGGTTCTGTCAGCATCTTATTGTCCCGTGTTAATTTGATTGTTTTTTGGATTACAACCTTCATTCCGCAATCGATCGCAATTTCGAATGTTGTTTCGTCTTCTTACGCATTCTTATACGAGTCACGCTCTCGTCGGGTGGCCTCTAAATCGAACATAAGATATTTGATGTCCATTCGAAGTTGGCTCATAGCTTCCTGGACTAGATTCAGAATTCTACGCCGCCGACGGGTGTAGTCAGTCACTCGGTTTAGGGGGCGCTCTAATTTCTGGCGATATTGCTCTGGA
>JAPOIJ010000107.1 GCA_029979005.1 Planctomycetota bacterium
GCAAGTCGGTCAGTCCCATGAATTGGTCGTCCGAACCAAAACAGGGCCAATTGAAAAAGGAACGTTTACAATTGTTGTTCGGCAACAACACGAGAACCCCACCCACACGCTGGGGCATTTTCGACTGTCGGAGACCGTTGTTAAGGAAGCAGTCGCGAATCCTCTTGGTGCGTTGCCGCAAAACATTCAAGATGTTTTGAAGATCCAGGAAACAGATCGGACGGCCGACCAAAAACAGACCGTGCACGACTATTTTGTTTCAATTTCTCCATTGTATGAGAATGTGAGGCAGCAGATCAAAGCTCTCGAAGCGGAGCGGGATAAAGTTGTCAAAGATCATACACGGATTACGCTGGTAACGACTTCGGTGAAGCCCCGTGAAATTCGGGTCCTGGCGCGAGGCGATTGGATGGACAAGTCGGGTGAGGTGGTAAGTCCATCGGTTCCTGCTGTTTTGGGTGGTCCAAATTGGGAGGTTGAGGGCGAGGCGGAGCGACGTGCAACGCGGCTCGATCTCGCTAATTGGATAGTCAGTCAAGAAAATCCACTGACAGCGAGGGTTTTCGTGAATCGTATTTGGCGATTGTTATTTGGTGCTGGAATTACAAATGTGCTGGATGATTTTGGTTCGCAGGGAGAGCCGCCGACTCACCCAGAGATTTTAGACCAACTCGCCGTGGAATTCATGAACTCAGGTTGGGACATTAAATATTTGATTCGAGAGATTGTGTTGACGAAAAGCTATCGCCAGTCGTCTGGTTTTCGAACTGATCTGCAAGAATCAGATCCAGAAAATCGAATGCTGGCCCGGCAGTCTCGTTTTCGCTTAGACGCTGAATTTATTCGGGATCAGGCATTGGCGGTAAGCGGGTTGTTAGTGAGGGATCAGGGGGGCAAGAGCGTGATGCCGTATCAGCCGGAAGGGCTATACCGGCACCTGAATTTTCCGAAACGAAAATATAAAGCCAGTTCCGGAGAGGATCAGTATCGCCGTGGTCTTTACACACATTGGCAGCGGCAATTCTTACATCCAGCGATGAAAACATTCGATGCTCCCCCCCGTGAAGAGTGTACTGCGGCGAGGCCCCGTTCGAGTACGCCGTTAGCTGCATTGGTCCTGCTTAATGATCCGTCGTATGTGGAAGCAGCGAGATCCCTCGCAACCCTGGTTTTAGCGAATCGGGATTCGACGCAAGCGCGGATTAATTTAATTTTTGAGCGAGCTTTTTCACGCGAAGTATTGGAGAGTGAAACGAAGGTCATCAAGGAGCTTCTCGGGTCACAATTGGAGTTCTATAAGGCAAATGCTGCCGAGGCGAGTGAATTGATTTCAATTGGACAAGCGTCCAGGCCTGCGGCGGAAGAGTTGAAAGTTACAGACGCTGAGTTGGCAGCCTGGACTTCCGTTTGCAGAGCGGTCATGAATATGCATGAATTTGTATTGAGAAAATAAAATGAAATTTAAAAATTCAAGCGAATCAGAGTTGAAACGGGCCGTGGAATTGTCTCGTCGTACGTTTTTGAAACGAACATCGACCGGGGTCGGTGGAGCAGCATTGACTTCGTTGCTTTCCGGTTCAGCCGCCGCGGGAGTTAGTGGCGGTTTGGTAATTCCACCACGGTGTAAACGAGTGATTCATCTTTGCATGGCGGGTGGCCCCTCCCATTTGGAGACTTTGGACTACAAACCAAAGTTGGCGTCGATGAATGGAAAGTCAATGCCGAAGTCTTACACTGAGGGACAGCAAATCGCCCAACTGCAGGGGCAGCGTAACCAATTGAAAGTTCTAGGGCCTCAGCATGGATTTAAAAAATGTGGTCAGTCGGGAAATGAAATTGGAAACGTGCTGCCTCACATTCAAAGCATTGCAGATGAGATGTGCATCATTAACTCGATGCACACCGACCAAATTAATCATGATCCCGCGCACAGTTTGATCAACACGGGGACAAGCATTCCCGGCAGGCCGTCGATGGGGTCTTGGTTGCTGTACGGGCTGGGTTCGGAAACTGATAATTTACCCGGCTATGTAGTTTTGACATCGGTCGGCGGCGGTCAGTCTCAGCCAATTGCGTCGCGACAGTGGCACAGTGGATTCCTCCCGAGTAAATTTCAAGGTGTAGAGTTTCGGTCCCAGGGTGAGCCTGTGCTCTACGTTAAAAATCCATCTGGTGTCGATCGTCGACGACAGAGAGAGATCGTAGATGCGGTGGAGCGGTTGAATCGCATCTCGATGGCTGCAGATTACGATCCAGAAATTGAGACAAAAATATCACAGTATGAATTGGCATTCAAAATGCAAATGTCGGTTCCCGATTTGGCAGATATTTCGGATGAACCTCAAAGCATTCTAGACCTCTACGGAACGAAGGGAGCTGATGGCAGTTTCGCGGCGAATTGCCTGTTGGCAAGGAGATTGGCTGAGCGGGGTGTTCGGTTTATCCAGCTTTACCATCGAGGTTGGGATCATCACGGCAACATTAAAGATGGCATTAAAGTCACGTCAAAATTTGTTGATCAAGGTTCGGCAGCGTTGGTGAAAGACCTCAAACAACGCGGAATGCTGGACGATACATTGATAATCTGGGGTGGCGAATTTGGGCGCACTCCGATGGCTCAGGGAAACGGGCGAGATCATCACATCAAGGGGTTTTCATGTTGGATGGCGGGTGGCGGGATCAAGCCCGGGATTACTTACGGTTCAACCGACGAACTTGGTTACGCTGCTGAGGAGAATCCATTCCACGTTCATGATTTGCACGCCACAATGTTGCATCAATTTGGTCTGGATCACACGCGGTTGACATATCGATATCGTGGGCGAGATTTTAGGTTGACCGATGTTGCTGGAAATGTAGTCAGCGACATTCTAGCCTAATCGAATTTTGTCAATGCGATTACAGAGTCGGAGACGGGGCGTTCTGAGGGATAAGTCCCCTTTATTACCAAACGAGCTATTTCCCCGTTTCTTCCCACCAGCCTTGAGGTGGTTTGAAGTCGGCGTCTAAGAACTGGGAATGCTGCCGCTCAAGAGACGGTTTTTGTTTATCTCGAATGTTGATTTTCTCTTGCTTTTGTTTTTCGAGATCGAAGTTTGGATTTACCGTAGGTTGGCGCGCATCCATTTCCGCAATCCAGCTTTTTAATTCTCGCGAGAGACTTTCTTGAATTTCCGGGTGTTGGTCGACGACGTTGTTACTCTCTGAAATATCTCCGTCGATATCATAAAGCTCGTAACGCTGATCCTCTAAATAGTAAATTAACTTCCATTTACCTCGCGTTATAATGGAGGAAGGCTCACCTCCCTGGTTGCCATAGTGCGGGTAGTGCCAAAACAGTGGCCGGGCTGGAAGCGTTTGGCCTTTAAGCAGCGGAACTAAGCTAAGGCCGTCGAGATGCTGGTTGGGCCGCAGGGGAAGTCCGGCTAACTCCAGAAGTGTTGGGTACAAATCGGTGCCGATAACCGGGGTATCGCATTGTTGTCCCGCGGTCGTAGCACCAGGCCACTTAATATAGAACGGTTCTCGTATTCCGCCTTCCCATTGGCGGCCCTTTCCGCCGCGGAGGGGTAAGTTGGATGTCGCTTTTCCATCACCGGCCGAAACGCCACCATTATCCGAGGTAAAAACAACGATGGTGTTATCGGTAAGATCTAATCGGTCAAGCGTGGAGAGCACCATTCCCACAGCGTCGTCCATTGACTCGACCATTCCCGCATAGAGCGGGTTATCTTGGACTTGTCTAACGGGTGTTGTTCGATCGATCAGGAATCGATTGTCTGGAGCCTTCCCTTG
This sequence comes from Planctomycetota bacterium, assembly GCA_029979005.1. Lineage (GTDB taxonomy): Bacteria > Planctomycetota > Planctomycetia > Pirellulales > Pirellulaceae > Mariniblastus. The sequence continues at coordinate 3,796 of JAPOIJ010000107.1, forward strand.
CCGAGAAGCTTTATCACGGTATTTTTTCCAAAGTTTTTCAGTCGTTTGGATCGGACCGTGGACTGAATAAAACGAGAGGTAGGCAAAAAAACGTTCGTCTTTATGCTGTTCGATAAATTTTACTGTCTCCCGTCCAAGTCGCAGGGGAAGCAGTTCGCCCTTGGGACCGCTCTCCATTTCTGGATTGCTGTACGGGGAAAAATACCCTCCTGGTGGCGAGCCGCGGTGATGACCTCCAATATTAAATTCGAAACCATGATCTGTCGGCAAAGAACCTTCTCCGCCAAGATGCCACTTGCCTGCGAAAAATGTTCGGTAGCCTGCTGCCTGGAAGGCTTCCGCAAGTGTTTCATCGGCTGCTGGTAATTGGTGATTGTAGGTCGCTGGAAGTAACTTAGTATTCCGTTTCCATTGGGTGCCCTCCGCCGCTCCGATCCAGTCAGTAATGTTAAGACGTGCCGGGTACTTCCCGGTCATTAGGCTCGCACGAGATGGACTGCATACCTGGCAAGTTGCGTATCCGCGAGTGAACTTCATTCCTTCATTTGCAATTCGGTCAATGTGTGGGCTCTCGTAGAACGTGCTCCCTTCATTGCTTAGGTCTCGCCAGCCGAGATCGTCTGCAAGAATAAAAACAACATTGGGTGGCTTGCTTTCAACGCCATCGTAAAATCCGTCCAACGGTTGGATGTCAAACAAGAATGCTATCGCAAGAATTAAGGCAATTATTGATGTGTTTCGGATTTTCATTTTGAGAAGCCGGGGTTGGGAGAAAACTTGAGTAAACGTCGTAACACGTTTCCTGCTGTCGGGAGGTGATAGACACGCAAATCGTTTATAAGCGGTGAAACACTGGAAATCCATTGAATCAACAGTGCTCGCTGATAAAATCTACAGCCTTGATTGGACGAGAACTGAGTTACTCGCTCAGTTTGCGTGGTCGAAACGATCGAGGTCACCTTGGGCGATGCGCTAGAAGCGTTTTCGGTACGACCGAAGAGTGGATCGGTATAGGCAAAAAAAAAGCTCATCAGCGATTGATGAGCTTTGGATCGTTTAGTTGTCTGGCCTACTTAAACGTCGACTTCATCTTTTGATGGGGTTACGACGCGTCCCATGTAATACCCGCAATTTGGGCAAACGACGTGGGTCGGTGTTGTTGTGCTGCATTTCGGGCACAATGTAAGCGGGCGAGGTTTAATTCCATCGTTCGCACGGCGTTTGCCGGAACGGGAATTCGAATGTTTTCTCTTTGGAACAGCCATTATCTCTACCTGACGGAGGGTCTTGTGTGCGACTTTGATCCGAAATTTTAGCGACCGACCTATTATCGCTCAACGCCTGATTTCGGTTTTGTCGGTGAAAAACCCCGCTTTTTCTTCGGCGAGGCGGATTCAAGCAGATCCGGTTGCTGCTCGAAAGATACCTCGTTGGTGTCGTATGGACACGGTTTTTACCGTGAAAAATGCGATCCAGCTCTGTATCCTCCTCAATAAATCGACTTATTCGACGTTTCTACTCCAAAATTCGTTACGATTTTTGCCGGAATATGTGAGCCGGTTGCCAAGTTTTTCAGCTGACGGCTCGCTACATATCAACCGCCGATTCTGAATGGGTCGCCACGCTGCTAGCTAATAGGAGGGCTTTGAACCTTTTTGGATTACTGTTTGATTGCATTGAAACGCATGAAACTGCCCAATTTACTACCCCGGAGCTCGTTGAATTGTTGGGAAGGAATGAGTAAGCGATTAGTTTGGTAAAGTTTGCGGATTATCGCAAGTTTGCAGGTTGGGGCGACGATAAATACTTTTGTTGGTTCCGAGATGATTCAACTGCGCCTGTTGTGCAGGAGGTCATCGAAGGACAGAACCGGGGGGTTCGATGGCAGACCGAAGTAGTTTGCCAAAAGCGTATTCGTGGCTTGCTGCGAGCCACGAAGCGTTTTTTTTCGAACAAACATCAGGATCGTTCCGATGAGTTTCAGCCCCTCGAAAATCTTATTCTGCTCCCTTTTGGTCGCAATCGTTGTCTCGGGATGCACACCCACCAAGCCCATTTATTTCAATGACGTTGGTGATCTTTCGCATTATGTTGAGCAGGCAACCTCCGTTGAGTACCCCGATGTTGCGGTGCCAACACTCGATGAAGTGACTCAGGCTCACCGCCCGATTACGGTCATGGATCCGGATTTCGATTCCTACGAAGATATTTCACTTGAAGACGCGGTTGCATATTCGTTGGCAAATTCCAAAGTGGTTCGAGGTTACGGTACACCTGCGTTGCAATCGACACGAGTCTTGCCTGGTCAGGATAGTTTGGCAGTGAACCCGGGGGTAGCGGCCACCTCCTACGATATTGCGATTCGCGAAACAGAACCGGGATTCATTGGGCAGCCTGGACAAATTGGAAATCCATCCAGTTTGTCAACTAATGGTGGATTGGATGTCAACCAAGGTGTCGAAGCGGCATTGGCTGACTTTGACGCCCAGCTCACCAGTAGCATCAATTACGCCAAATCAGATATTCCGAGGAACAGTGTTCCCACGAGCCCACTGAATAATCCGATCTTCCAGCAAGATCAGGTTTCATGGCAATCTGAAATCGGTAAAAAGACCGCAGGTGGAACGCAGGTCTTTTTCCGCAACGTCAATCAGTACACTAAGAATAACAATCCGTTACAGGCAACCGGTGGTCTGCAGGTACTGGACAGCTTCTATCAGACCAGCTTCGAAGCGGAGATTCGACAACCGTTACTTCGTGGGCGAGGTGCCTTCATCAATCGAATGCCGATTGTGATTTCCCGCATCGGTACGGATCAGCAAATTGCTAATTTGGAGTCAACGCTTCAGAATAAAGTAACAAATATTGAAATTCGATATTGGGAGCTTTATTGTGCCTACCGTCGATTCGAAGCGGCCAAGACGGGACGCAAGGCGGCATTGGAAACGTGGAGGATCGTTAAAGATCAATTTGACGAAGGATCTGAGGTAAACATCCAGCAGGTCGCTCAGGCGAGCGGACAGTATCACTTATTCGACTCGCAGGTTATCGACAGCTTTAACAATCTGCTCAACGTCGAGGGTCAGCTTAGATACTTGCTGGGTTGGGCTTCGACTGACGGTCGGTTTCTACGGCCAACGGACGAGCCTGTGATGGCTCCGATTGAGTTCGATTGGGAATCTTCGCTTGCCGAGGCGTTAACCTATCGACCTGAATTGCGTCAGGAAAGATGGGAAGTCAAAAAGAAAGAACTTGCGTTAGCATATTCTAAAAATAGTTTGCTGCCAGAACTAAACGTTTCGATGGTTTATCGGTGGCTAGGACTGGGGAATCAGTTTGGTGTGAATGGTAATAGCCAGCCCTTCCCGAGTACGAATAGCGGGGCCTTGAACGAGCTTTACGGTGGGAATTTCCAGGAAGTCCAGTTTGGCGGTACATTTGCGATGCCGGTCGGTTATCGGCGAGAGTTAGCCAATGTGCGAAATGCACAACTAAAATTGGCTCGGGAAATCGCTCGTGTTGAAGATATGGAATTGGATGTCACGAAAGAGCTTAGTGAAGCGATGCGGGCTTTGGCGGCTAATCAAATGGTGATGCAGGCAGCCTTTAATCAATGGAAAGATACGACGATTGAAGAGGCTCACTTTATTCGATTGCAAGATGCCGGTGTAGAAACGCTCGACGTTGCGTTGGAGGCTCAGCGGCGACGTGCACAGGCGGAAGACACATTTTACACCGCACTTTGTGAATACAACAAAGTCATCGCTTTAATTCATCGTCGCAAAGGAACGATTCTTGCCTACAGCGGGATTAGCTTCAGCGAAGGACCATGGCCCGGGAAGGCGTATAGCGATGCAGAGGAACATGCTCGGCGACGCGGGGCAAGTCGGCAAATCGATTATGGTTGGACGCGTCCTCAGGTAATCAGCCGAGGAGAAGATTGGCCAACATCAGATAATATTGGAGGTTCTCCAAAAATTGGGCCAGGCATAAAAGGTGACACGGACGGTCGGGTGCAGGAAGCCGCCGAAGTGAGTTTGTTCGATGAAGCAGAGTTTGACGATGCAGCTTTCGATGAAGTTCAGTTTGAGAGTGAATTCCCGTTGTTTGAGCAGTCTGAGCCACGCTACCGGATTCCTGATCAGGGGGCAAATGTCAGAGCTCAACAGTACAAACGAGTATCTCAGGTACCGTCGTCAAAGAAGAGAGCCGTCGATGATTCTCAAAATGTAAAACAAGTGGGTTATCAAGAGGAGATTCCGATTGTCCAAGCGGACAGTTGGAGAAAAGAGTTGGGAGCGATTGGAATGAAGAGGCTTCGGTCGGGTAAATCAGGTGGAGGTCAGCCAGCGGTTGATACAACGCCTCGCCCGGCCAATCGGTTGGTGAAGCCGGCTGCGATTCCGTTGAAGCTTAGTGCGTCGACTGAATCGGAAGCAAATAGCAACCGGTTAAATTGGGAGAAGCTCGGTTTAGATCGTCCAGAGACCAAGTCTCAACGGTCTACTGCCAAGATCAAGTTGAACTGATCTGGAGTTTGAGTTTTGTTTAAATTCTGGATTTCATATAACTGAAAATTTGGAATCCGCCAGATAGATACAGAGTCATTTTATGAAACGCTCAATTTTCATCATCTTCGTAGCCACATTGAGTGTGGGGAGTCTGGGTTGCAGTATGTGTTGTGGGCCATTCGACTACGATTATCCAGTTTACGGTGGAAAGTTTGAACGAGTGGATTCGAGATATGGTCGAGTTGGATCAATTTTCTCGGATCCTAATGCACCAGATGATGGCCCCGGGCCGGATTCGAATCTTGAAGCACGGCCGACCAATGATAAAGGGCGGAGCATCGAAGAGTTGCCGCCTCCCAAGGAATTGATCGAATCCTTTCGAGAAAAACAAACCAGTGCTGAGATGAGCGATATTGAAGTCGAAGAGTTTTGGGTGACTGAGCCATTAAGGGCCACAAAGTGATTCATCTGATTCAACAACTGCCAATCGGTGGTGTTGGATAGATTCTTGCCAAAATTCGGCAACGCGCCGGTTGCTATTGTCCGCTGTTTCCCGCAAGTGTTTGTTTATCTGCCTGCGGGCCACCCATTTGCCAGTTCTCAACATGATTTGGGCTTTGGTTAATCGTGATTACCAGGCTTTGTTTCAATGTTGAGGTTCTAGTTTACTTCGCGTTGGACTGATGAATTCTTGTGCTAATGCCCTCTGCACAGAACTTCTCTGTTTTGGCCGGTCTTGAAATTTGTTGTAGCTCGATTTGTTGTAACTCGTTTGCGGAAAGCATAAGATGCGACAAACCATCTGAGGTTCCTGATTCGAAATGCAACGGAGATCGTGTAATAAATGTCTGGACGCAATTATTGTATGTTGGTGCTCGTCGGTGCGGCTGTTTTGTGGGGTAACACAATCTCACTACGTGCAGCCTGCGTTCAGGGTAAAGAGCAAATAAAATCAAAACCCAACATTCTATTTATAGCAATCGACGATCAAAATGATTGGATTGGATGTCTAAATGGTCATCCCCAGGTTGTGACCCCGAATATCGATCGATTGGCTCAGCGGGGAACTTTGTTTTCCAATGCTCATTGCCAGTCGCCGTTGTGTAATCCATCGCGAACGAGTTTGATGACGGGGCTTCGTCCGTCGTCGACTGGCATTTATGGATTGGCTCCGTGGATAAAGAATTTGCCCGAATTTAAAGACTACGAAACGCTTCCGCAGTATTTTTCGAATCGAGGCTATACGACTTATACCACGGGTAAGATTTATCACGGACGGAATGGCAGGCAAAAAAAGGATACGGAATTTGATGTGATCGGTACGGCGTCCAGCGTTGGTGCACGACCAAAAGCAAAGCTTGTTAACACGCCTTCGGGACATGGACTTGTCGATTGGGGGTTGTTTCCTCACAAAGACGAGGACAAGGGAGATTGGAAAGTAGCGGACTGGGCGATCGAGACGTTGGAGGGGCCACTGTCGGAAAACAAGGATGACGCCTTTTTTCTTTCCGTTGGTTTCTTTCTGCCACATGTGCCTTGTTATGCAACGCAAAAGTGGTTTGATCTCTATCCAGAAAAAGACCTAATTTTACCTCCCATTAAATTAGGTGACCGTCAGGACACGCCCGATTTTTCCTGGTATCTGCACTGGGATTTGCCTGAGCCTCGATTGAAATTTCTGACCGACTCGAATCAACTCGCAAACCTGACTCGTTCCTATTTAGCGAGCACAAGTTTTGTTGACAGTCAGGTCGGGCGGGTGCTTTCGGCGCTTGAGAAGAGTGGGCGATCTGAAAATACGATTGTGGTTTTGTGGTCGGATCATGGATTCCACCTTGGGGAAAAGGAAATTACTGGTAAAAACACGCTGTGGGAGGAGTCGACAAGAGTCCCTTTGATTTTTGCGGGGCCTGGTGTTTCCAAAGGAGCAAACTGCCGAGAACCCGTGGAGTTGTTAGACATCTACCCTACCCTTTTAGAGCTTTGTAAATTTCCCGTTAAGCAATCACTTGAGGGGCATAGTCTGGTTCCACAGTTGGTCAATTCGAATCAGAAGAGAGATTTTCCGGCGATAACCACGCATAACCACGACAACCATTCGGTAAGATCGGTGCGCTACCGTTTTATTCAGTATGCCGACGGTTCTGAAGAGTTTTATGATCTTCAGTCTGACCCAAATGAGTGGGTTAACCTGTCCGGGCGTAGCGAGTTGAGTTTGTTAATTGAGAGTCATCGGAAATTTCTTCCAGATGAGAATCGCCGGCCGGCTCCTGGTAGTGCAAAACGTATTCTGGAGCGACGCGATGGTAAAGTCATTTGGGAAGGTAAGGAGATAAAGCCGCAGGATCCGGTTCCCGGGCTTTAGGTGATCTCTGGTAATCAAAGGGTGTTTTATTCGTTGACCAGTAGGTTGACGATTCGACAGGCATGTCCCTTGCTGCGCGAGTCATTTGTCGGGGCAATTCGGACGACGAGTTGGTGCGGCCCCGCGGGTAGTTCGCTCTCTAGTACATGAACCCAGGGGATGTGAAGGCCGCGGCTCCAACGTGTAAACAGGTTCAATGGTTTGAATTCCGAATTATCGATTGAGTATTCGATCGTACCTGCGTCGGGGCCAGCCGTTAGAAATAGCCCGACGGCGCGGCCCTGAAAATCCAGTGAAAATTGATCGCCCGGTTGGGTTCCGACGAGCATCGGGACATTGTGGAACCCTCCTCTTACGCTACCACCAATCTCGTTGGCACGAGGATCACACGAGTTGTCGATAGTGAATCCCTTCATTTTTTTGGCGCTTTTTAAGCTGATCATTTTGCCTCGATCGTAACTGAATTGATCGATTGGGTTGGGGAGCGAATGGGGCACTGGTTGAGAGTCAACATTCCGTGGTTCGCTCCACGCCTCGTTTAACAGCCGTCGAATCGAAGAGGCGTAAACCGTGTGCCCAAACGGTGAGGGATGGCAGTTTTTGAAATCGTTTTTCCAGTCAAATTGTTTGCTGTCCATACGCTCGGTTACTTCACGAGCCAAATGCAACGACGGAACGTTGTAATGGATCGCGACTTGTTCGTGTTGTTGGATTACCTGCGGAATAACTCCACGACGGTAATCAGCTACATGTTGGGGATCGACGAAGTGCATCATCACAATGTCGATGTTCGGGTTCTTGGTTCTAGCCTGACGGATGATGCCCTCCATACCTCGCGTCATCTCAATAGCTTTTCGCGAATTATGCAAATCGTTAACCGCCGCTTCTTCAAATAGCAAATCAACATCGCCATTGGCGAAAACGTCCCGAAGCAATCGGAACGAACCTGGAACTGAGCCGGTGGAAGAGATGCCAGCGTCGATAAATTCAAACTTTGTCTCAGGAAATTTCTCTTGAAGATAATCGCAAACCAGGGCTCGCCAGCCATTCATGGTGGTGATGGAACCGCCGAGAAAGACGACACGACCTGTTTTTTGATTTTCAAACTTTTCGCGGCAGTTATTGAGTGAGCCACGGATTTCGAAATAGTCCTTTGATTTTGGAAGCGTGGATCCGAACCGCTCCATGAAGTCTGCTGCTCGAATCGGTTCAGGGTGGCTGAAATGGTGTCCACCTGATTTTTCGGTGCCCTTTTCAACTTTCATGATGTCGATCGTACCTCCCAGTTCCCGATACCGTTTTGCGAGCACAAACGTATTTTCGATCGGCGGAACGATCACGTCATTCATTGAGACGATGTGTAAGATTGGGATGTGGTTCTGTGCGATAGGCGCAAGGATGTCGATTGGGTTTTGCTTAAAATCTTTGACTGTTTCCTCGGTGAGACCGTATTCGGACAAACAGGCCTGCCATGTCGGCGCGTGTCCCCGCCCCTCCCCTTTGCCGCCCGGCCAGCTGGAAATATCTCCGACCGGAGTGTCACAATAAATACAGGCGACGCGTTCAGGCCATCGCGAGGCGAACTGATATACAAACAGTCCTCCTCGGCTAACCCCTTCGAGAACGCATTTTTTGGCTAATCCGTTGGAAGTTAAATGTTGGTAGAAATTGTTCCAAGCTTCCATTGCTCGGGGGCTGCCTAACAGCCCATTCGTGTTGAGATGAGCGATGTGAAATCCTCGCGATAAGAGAATCAAGTCAGATTCTGCATGGAACCCTGGAAACCTGGCTCGCCAAACCCAGGGATTTCCAGGGGCGGGTGTTTTGGGAGAAACAACATAGGCGTCTCGGTTTTCAAATTTAAAGTCGGTCTTGTCAAATCCATTCCACTGGCTGACCTGACCCTCCCATGCGGGAGCAATAAGAGGTTTTTCATTTGTTTGTGCAACGCTGCGAGAGTTCACGATTAACGCAGAAAACAGAACCATGAAGATCGTGACTGCGACGCGCTGGATAAAATTCGATTTCATTTGTACTGGCTCGTTGTTGTTTTTGTTAGCGAGGGGTTTTGAGGTTCAAACGGCGAAACGATAAACAATTAAATTGAATTTAACTTTGCTGAACAATGGAATGACTCCTGCGAATCCATAAATCATAACTTAGTCGTCCAGAATCTCTCTCGCTTCCTGAAGGAAATTGATTTCCCGGTTGAGGCCGTGTTTCTGGGAAAAACTTATTAATTTGTTGATTCGTTTGATTGGATCTGCTTGCGTTGCGAAGATGATTTTTGCGTGGCATTCAGGGCAAAGATGGGTTGGTTGACTATCGGACTCCTCGAGACTGTTGCTGCCCTGCATATTGCAGGCGTATCGTGTGCAGTGCTTGATCGAGAACATGTGTCCCGTCTCGTGCGTGGCCAGTTTACACGTCCGCTCGAGGCAGCGCCGGAAAGATTCGGGGTCGCTTGCGGGATCTCCAAAGCGGGACAGCGACCAAACTCCGACTCGTTCTCGAAAAGATGCAAAGCCAAACACAAAATTCCAGCCATCGCCGGGCCATAGATCGGATGCCGTGAATGCAATTAAGGCAAACGCGTCCTGAGGCAGGTTGGGGGCCAGTTGCTTTTCCAGAAGATAGGATGTTAATAATTGCCGATTGCCCCAAGAGGGGTGAATTCTTTTTGCGGTTGCCGGAATTTCATCTTCCGATTTTGTGCTGAGTATTTTTACCGGGCAGCTAAAATAGATGGAGAGGTATTCCGAGCTGAGTTGAATAATCTCTCGCTGGCTTGGATTAAAATTCCCAATTGGTTGAACGTATAGAGTATGTCGGTTGGCAGTGAGAGTAAGCGGTCGGCTGCGAAGGTATTCTGAAAATGACTGGCCAGACTCTTTTTGCTGAGCAAGCCACTGCCCGGGCTGAGGTTCGCCAAGTAGTTTATTAATGGGCTTAAGTTGCTTGATCGTCTTTTTTAACGCGGGGACGCTCAGCGGCCGAAATTGCGTTGCAGGTTGCTGCTGACAAAATCCCTGTGAAGCCAGTGTGCTGAGAAGCCAGATAAGCGAAACGCATGTTAATCGAGGTCTGAGCTTGAATTGCGGGAGGAAGGACTGCATGGATTCTCGATCGCTAAAATCCGAAAATAGGCGGATCTCCGTTGTGACCGGCGGATGCCGAGATCAGGGAAATTTGTGGTGGTTCTCTGCTTCTATCTTACCAAATCGTACGACTTGCGTCGAAAACAGGCTTGGCAGTTTCAATGGGGAGCAAAAAAAACACCGTCGGCAGGAACCGACGGTGTTTTGTGATTTTAGATCGTAATGAAATTAGGCGTTTTGCAACGCTTCTTTCAATTTCCGACGCTCCTCGATGATGTCTTCTTGTACGTTACGTGGTACCGGTCGGTATCCTCGTAATTCCATCGTGAAGGTAGCTTGTCCCTGAGACATCGACCGAAGATCGGTCGCATAACCAAAGGTCTCACTAAGCGGGATCTCGCAGCAGATCAATACAGAGCCATCGGGCTTGATATCCGTCGATTCCATAATACCTCGACGGGAGGTGAGATCACCTACGATGGAGCCTTGTGCTGGCTCAGGACATTCAATTTCGCAGAACATGACCGGTTCCAAAATCTGTGGTTTAGTCTTGGTCATGTATTCGCGGAACATGCCTCGGGCGGCAGCTTGGAATGCCATCTCAGAACTATCAACATCGTGATAAGAACCATCGGCGAGCATCATTCTCATTCCGACGACCGGGTATTCCGCCAAAACGCCTTTGACGATCGACTGACGCATTCCTTTTTCGACCGCTGGAATAAATTGTTTTGGAATTCGACCGCTGACGATTTTTTCTTCGAAGAGGAAGTTGTCAACGACTTCAGGATTATTCTCATCCTTAGCGAACTCTTCTTCGTCGAGTGGCTCAATCCAGCCCTTGATGTGAGCAAACTGACCGGAACCACCGGACTGTTTCTTGTGCTTGTAATCAAATTCGGCTTTAAGCGTTGGCTGTTCCCGGTAACTAACTTTCGGTGCACCGACTTCGACTTCGAGGCCGTACTCACGTCGAATTCGCTCAACGTAAACGTCGAGGTGAAGTTCTCCCATTCCAGAGATGATAACTTCTGCTGTTTCTTCATCGGTTGAAACACGGAACGTCGGATCTTCTTTTCGGAAACGCTGTAGAGCCTTACCAAGTTTTTCACTGGCTCCCCGGTCAGCGGGTGCAATCGCAACCGAAATAACAGGGTCTGGAACAAACATGTTCTCTAGCGAGCAATACTTCGGAGTTTCCGAATACGTGTCACCGGACGCACAATCGATTCCCATCACCGCAACGATGTCACCTGCAAATGCCTCGTCAATTTCTTCTCGCTTATCAGAGTGCATCCGAACAATTCGGCTGAATCGTTCTTTACGACTGGTTCGCTGATTGAAATAGGTTCCACCTTTCTTGACCGTTCCCTGATAGATTCTCATAAAGGTAAGTTGGCCAAACGGGTCTTCCACGATCTTAAATGCCATTCCGACAAGCGGCTTGGACTTATCAGGCTCAAGCGGGAAGTCTTCTTCTGGATTGTCCCATTGTTTCGCAGAGATTTTTCTCTCTAACGGATTGGGAAGATAGCGAACGATCGCGTCGATCAGTGGCTGAACCGCTTTGTTCTTGAATGCGGTTCCCATGAATAGAGGGGTGAAGCTTTGAGCTTTGATTGCTGCTGCGGCAACCTTGTAAATTAAATCTTTGGAAACTTCTTCTTCTGAGAGCAGCAATTCCATCATTTCATCGCTGTACATCGAGAGACCTTCCAGAAGCTCCTGACGGTACTTGTTGGCATCGTCAACCATGTCCTCTGGAATATCTTCAACGAGGACGGTCTCGCCTTTTTCTCCGTCGTTTCGGTAAGCCTTCATCTCAATCAAATCAACAACGCCATCGAAGTTTTCGCCAAGTCCGATCGGTAGCTGGAAAAGGATGACTTCGACACCGAGTTTCTCTCGCATTTGATCGGCGACTTTGAAAGGATCGGCACCTGTTCGGTCCATCTTGTTGACGAAAGCCAAACGAGGAATTCCGTATCGCTTCATTTGGCGGTCAACGGTAAGCGACTGGGCTTGAACACCACCAACTGCACACAGAACCAGGACGGCACCGTCGAGTACGCGAAGAGATCGTTCAACTTCAACCGTAAAGTCGACGTGACCTGGTGTGTCGATCAGGTTAATTGTGTGATTGTTCCAGCTCACTTGTGTTGCGGCACTGGTAATCGTGATACCACGTTCCTTCTCAAGTTCCATGTGGTCCATCGTCGCGCCGTCACCACCGCCACGTACGTCTTCAATTTTGTGAATTCGTCCGCAATAAAAAAGGATTCGCTCACTGAGAGTCGTTTTTCCCGAATCAATGTGGGCTGAAATTCCGATGTTCCGATAGTTCTTCAGGTTCATCAATGCACCGTCAACAATTAACTTTATTCTTCGAATGAAACAGTTTAGCCGGTTCCGATTTTCGGACCGTCCGGCCGTTCTGAGGCAACGCACCTCGGTGTCGTGTGTAGAGCAAATCGTAAATTTGCGAATAAGCTATACAAAAAATTAGTGGGTGGGGTATAGGTTAATTCGGCCTAATCCCCGCGAAACTCCAACTAGACCGGCACACAGTTATTCTTCTGTGAAACAATCCGATTGGATGATCGGAGTTCAATCCAGCGAGCAATTTTTTGCAGAGATTCCATAAAACTTCCAGCAATACAACTGCCGTAAGTACCCATGGCTCAACGGCAGAAATTCTGCCATCGCGTAATCTTAGTTAATCCAGTTTTGTCGGAAAGGCCAGTTTGCGGTTTTTTTGCGGTTAAATTTGGGTGAGCGGTAGTCGCGGTTGGGTTGATAACCATTTCTTATCGCGTGAATTGAGGTCTAGCTTCGAATCTATGTAAACTCGTTCACCAACAGGAAAAATAGAAAAATTCCTCGTCAAAGCAGAGCTCAACCATCTGCATGATGTCGCAAATCTAGTTGCGCGGCTTAAGCCTCTTGGAGCAGCTATTGC
>JAPOIJ010000032.1 GCA_029979005.1 Planctomycetota bacterium
AAGGCAAAATTTAAAGTCATTGCGTCGGGTTCTACGTTAGCCGACAGTAAAAATGATGGGTGGCGGATTTACACCTTTGCGCGTCATCGCCTGTTTGATGCAATTGGTGAAAATAAGATAAGCGGCGTGATTTATATGTCAGGTGATGTCCATCGCTCTCGCGTATGGACTCATCCAGAAAGTGATCGCGTTGGCTATCCCCTGATTGAGGTCGTATCCTCGGGTGTCGCTAACAGCAAATCATTAAGTTACGCCACGGTTGATTTTGACACCACAATTGAAGATCCATCGGTTCAAGTTCGAATCATCCACGGCGACGGAAAAACTTACGCCGACAAAACATGGAAACTATCTGAGTTAACACCAAAAGAATAGTTTGGGATAGCGTGGGATTCATCGCGAAGCCCAGATAAGTTTGTTTCGATGTGGGATTTTTTTTTGCCCTGTTGTTTCAATAAACTAAGGCAGAAAACCGTCTAATTAGGCTTTTTGTGCTCGTGCGTGTCGACAGCTTTATTACTTTTTTAAGTCAATCCAAACCGGTCGTCCGGTTGAATACAGTTTTTAGAGATTATGAAGCCACTTTTAATAGTTCTCATTCTTTTGCTTGGTCCGTCGGGAATATTTGCCACGGAACGTCCCAATATTGTTTTTATTCACATGGAAGATATGGGGATTCAAATCCCTGCCTATGGTGACTATACGGTGGCGACGCCAAATTTGGATCAGTTAGCAGCGGATGGAATTGTGTTTGAAAGGGTGCATGTTTCGGCCGCAAGTTGCGCTTCCTCGCGAGGCACATTGTTTAGTGGCCTTTATCCACATCAAAATGGAATTATGGGATTCGTGCAGCAGCATGGGTTTTACTATCGTGATGGGATTCCAACCTTTGTTAAGGATCTAAAAGCGGCAGGGTATTACACAGGGCTTACTTACAAAAACGGTGTGGAAAGTAGTCATTATAAAACCGCGCCGGTGCCGTTCGATTTTAATCCAAAATACACTGAGAATTGGTTGACGGGTGAGACCGGTAAGAGAGCCATCAAGTCGGAAGGCAAGCCGCCTTTGGTCAGTTATTCGGTGGATAACTTTCAGTATTTTCTTCAGAACTTAGAAGAGGGGCAGCCGTTCTATTTTCAAGCACAAACGCCCGATACCCATCACATCTGGGATCGTCCTCACTTCATTCGTAATGGTGATCCGGGTTGGCCATATCCACCGGTTGATAGCTCGCGGATAAAGATGACACCCGGATGGGGCGAATCACTCATTCCCGAAGGACCACTGCTTAAAAAGGTCACGCAATACTATGAAGCAATTCAGCGTGTGGATTGGTATGTCGGACGCATTCTCGCCTTGCTGGAAGAGTATGGGCATGCTGACAATACGCTTGTTGTTTTTTCATCTGATCACGGTCCATCACATTTGTTGCGAGGCAAAACCACACCGAGAGAATTTGGCTTGCGAGTTCCGTTTATAGTTCGTTGGCCTGGTCAGATAACAAATCCAGGAAGGCAATCGAAGGCGTTGGTTTCTTTTGTTGATCTTTACCCGACATTCGTAGATGTTGCAGGCTTGGAAATTCCCAAGCATTTGCCAGGACATTCGATTAAACCTGTTCTAAAGGGTAAGCAATCAGATCGCAAACATTTGTATTCTGCTTTCGTTGCACATACGACGGGGATCCACCAGTATTGGCCGAGTCGGACCGTGACTGATGGCCGCTGGAAGCTGGTCCATCATGTTTTGGGAGATGGAAAACGTCGGCGTTATACCGGAAAAAACAAAGCTGTTTTCAGTTTAAATCAACAAATCGATTCGATGCCTAAGGAATCCCTCGCGCGACAACTTCGACAGTTTAGTGAGGTTCCTCCTGAATTTGAGCTTTTCGATCTAAGAAACGATCCCAATGAGCATCACAATTTGATTGGTAATTCTCAGAACGCTGAGGTAGAAGAAAGACTTCGACGACAGTTGACGACGTGGCAGCGGCAGACTTTGGATCCATTCCTAAACGAGACATTCATAGAGCGGTTTAGCGATGTCTACGAAAAAAACTATCAACGTTGGAAGTCGCTTGGTGGTGATAAAATGAAAGACAAAGACGCCCTTGATTTTTCGGAATTCATTCCCGTCTGGGATCCGTCCGATTACCTCGGGAAAAAGGATCATTAAATGAATCGAGCGTTGAAAATAGTATTTTTTTTCCTCACTTGCCTTAGTTTAATTCAAACAGCGGAGTCGACGTCAGCGGCAGAGCATAAAAATATTCTGTTGATTTGCATTGACGATCTGCGTCCGGTGATGGGGTGTTATGGGGGTGCTGCCAAGACGCCAAATCTTGATCAACTGGCGAATAGTGCCGCGGTTTTCACAAGACACTATAACCAATGGCCGGTTTGTGGTCCGTCTCGCGCGTCGATGCTGGGTGGACTCCGACCCGATTCAACTGGAATTTATGAAATTGGTGACTCTTGGGAGATTTCTAAGCGGCCGCAAACTCATCCGACGCTGCCGAGATATTTCAAAGATCACGGATATCATACATTGAGTTTCGGGAAAGTTTTTCATGGCAAAGGATTGGGTAAAGGGTACGGTTGGAGCGAAGAGCCATGGAAGCTGGATTGGACATGTTATGTTGACCACCAATATGCTGGTGGTAAGGAGAAACGCTGGCGTCCTGCGTATGAGATTTACGACGGTGCCGATTCCCGACACAACGATTATCAGACCGCAGACAAAGTAATTCAGGCGCTAGTAGATAATAAATCGAAGCCGTTCTTCATCGCGGGGGGATTCTATAAACCACACCTACCTTTTGTCGCTCCACGTAAGTATTGGGATCTGTATTCGGATAGCGAAATCGCGCTTATCGGTCCGGGAAGCATTCCACTCGGTTCGGCGAACTTTATGTACGAATGGTCCGAGATTGCGTCTTACGGTGCCCCTGGTAAGACCTTGCTATTTGAAAATGACAACATCGATATCGAAGACGCTCGCGATATGATTCATGCATACTATGCTTGTGTGAGTTTTATTGACGCCCAGATAGGACGAATTCTTAAAGCACTTGACGAAAACAAACTTGCCGGAAATACAGCCGTTGTTATTTGGAGTGATCACGGATTTCATCTTGGCGATCAAGGACGCTGGGCCAAGCATACTCAGTTTGAACAGGCAATGCGGTGCCCTTTGATTGTTCGTTTGCCCGGTTGTCATACGGTTTTAAACTCCACTGACGCAATGGTTGAATCTGTTGACATCTATCCAACGCTCTGCGAATTTGCCGGACTAAGAATCCCGACGTTTCTCGATGGAGAGAGCTTTTTTCCAGTTCTCGCGGGAACGTCCAATGGAAAACCTGCGGCTTTTAGTCAGATTCGCCCAGTGAATAAAAAGGAACGGAATGTTATGGCTTATTCGGTCCGTACACAAAACTTTCGTTATGTTGAATGGCGTGAACCAGACAATAGAAACGCAATAATCTGGGAAGAACTCTATGACTACCGCAATGTTCTTGGCGAAACGAATAGCGTCGTCAAAAACCCCGAATACATTGATGTCTTGAAACGCCATAAGGAACTGGTTTCAAAGAATTACCCGAGTCTTTCCGCTTCCAAAAACTAAATGCCCGCAACTTTGATTTTTCTCATTGATTGCCACCCAAATTGGCTGTGGTGACATCTTGGCCTGCGATTAGGTAATTATCTTGGAATCCAACGGCAATGATCGATATCAATACTAGTCAGATTAAGTAAGACAACTAAATCGGTAGCAAGTAGCGAGCTTTTGTTAACGTGCTTTGGTATCGGTCGATTTTCATCTTGTGGTCTGATTCGATTGAGGATTAGAATCCCTCAGGTCGAAATTTTACCGTTCGTCGGGAAATTATGGTTAGCAAGATCGAGACATTAGTTATTCATTTGGCGCGAGCTGAAGGGCGTCGCTCGCAGGTAGAGAGACTTTTGGGGGGAACGCCCTACCCTGCCCGGATAGTGGATGCGGTTGATGGAACATTGGTACCAAAGGCTGAGCGAGACGCGACCACTTCGGTTAAACCGCTGTTTTCCCCGGCATATCCGTTTCCAATAGGGCCTGGTGAATACGGATGTTTTCAAAGCCACCGAAAAGCGTGGAAGATGATTTTGGACGAGGGGTTAGACGCCGCGTTAATTTTAGAAGATGACGTTGCGTTGACGCCTGTGTTTGCCGAGACCGTAGCGTTTGCTGCGGAAGAAGTAAGGGCTTACGGATATGTTCAGTTTCAAACCCGAAGAGTGGATGCATCCGAAGTGGTTGCCCGATCAGGCAAGTCATTTATTGTCCAACCGCGTGTGACACCATTGAGGACATCTGCCCAGATTGTGAGTCGTGCGGCCGCCGAAACCTTATTGTTTAAGACGCAGATGATTGATCGTCCCGTGGATGCATTTTTGCAATCTCATTGGCACACCGGCTTGCATGTTACCAGCATTGTGCCGGCGGGTGTGGAAGATCGAACGAAAGAAACGGGTGGGAGCACCATCTCGTCCAAGCGGAGTATTTGGAAAAAGGTGAAACGTGAATTCAAACGAGAATTTTTACGAGGTCGTTATCGAAGAGCCGTTAATCGATTAAGCAATTCTCAGATATCGAACCCATGAATGGTTTGCTAATCTTCTGTCGTGTACTCGTCCGACGGATAATCAGCTTCGACTTCGATGGGTGGCATGGGATCCTGGAAAAACTCCCAAGACGCGGGGCCAAGTGCATATTCCTCGTCGGTCAGCAGGCATGATTCGAGTACGCGAGTTACGTGTTGCTGGTCCAGGTTTTGGCCGATGAAGACCAGTTCCTGTTGTCGATCACCATACTCGTGGATCATTCGGGCCTCGATTTCTGCGAGGACGTCCTCTTCATCGGGCCAAGAATCGTCTGGTGCCGACGCCCACCAAAAACCGGCAGGATCGAGTAGTACGGAACAACCAGCTTGAGACCAGTTGTAGGCCCAGTCGTGTCGGGACGCAATCCACGCGATTCCCTTGCTCCTTAACACGCCTTTAAACAAGCCTCCTTCCATGTCGTCTCCAACCGCATCCCATATGCGTTGAGGATGAAATGGACGATTGCTGCGAAACAGAAAGTTGGAGATGCCATATTCGTCGGTTTCAGCTTCCTCTTCGCCTCGTGGAATGGCAAGCCATTCGGACGATAATTCTTTCGCCGCTTCCATCTTAAATTTACCGGTACCAAGAATACTGTCTAGAGAAACGCGACTCTTGCTAGTTTCGATGACGGTGGCGGAACTGTTGAGTTGGCTAATGATCTTCCTAACCAAGCCAATTTGTTCCTTGGTTACCAAGTCGGTTTTATTAATGATAATAACATTGGCAAATTCAACCTGATCGACCAACAAATCAACGATGTTTCGATCGTCTTCTTCGTTAAGTGCCATATTCCGATCTAACAAATCATCCCAAGAACCAAAGTCCTTTAAGAAGTTGGCTGCGTCAACCACCGTGACCATCGTATCAAGTTCGGCAACGTCAGATAAACTTTCACCGTCCTCATCTTCAAAGGTAAAAGTTTCGGCTACGGGCATTGGCTCACTGATTCCGGTGGATTCCACCAGTAAGTAGTCAAACCGATTTTCCTGTGCCAGTTTCTTTACTTCCAATAACAAATCTTCACGGAGAGTGCAGCAAATGCACCCGTTCGACATCTCAACGAGCTGTTCTTCCGTTCTTGAAAGTTGGGCGTTCCCATCGCGAATGAGCGCCGCGTCGATATTTACTTCACTCATGTCATTGACGATGACCGCAACTTTAAGCCCGTCTCGATTAGATAAGATGTGATTTAGAAGGGTAGTTTTTCCAGCGCCGAGAAAACCGCTAAGAACCGTTACAGGGAGCTTTTTTATATTCGCTTGCATCAAAATTCTCGTGAATGTTCGTCCGTCAATAGTAATTTAAATGGAAATCTTACTTCCAATGCACATGAATTGCAAGTGCATAACGATGCTGGATGAGATTGTCGCAGCAGTTGAGTTAGTGCGAGTAGGGTCTTAGTTTTTATTGCATTCGAATCTGATATACTTGCCCTTAACGGAAGGGCTAAATTCGAATTCTCACATAAACCGAATCCATACTGATATCGATGAAATCACGATCTAAATACTTGTACCTGCTGTGGGTGGCAGTCGTACTGGCTTGTTTCCAAATAAAAGCAGCGGTTTCGCAGGATGTTGGGCGTCCCAACGTCCTTTTTATTGCAGTTGACGATCTAAATGATTGGGTTGGATACTTGGGGGGGCATCCGCAGGGTTACACTCCAAACATCGACACCCTTGCTAAAGAGGGGGTTGCCTTCACTCACGCCTATTGCCCTGCTCCGGTATGCGGTCCTTCGCGAACGGCGTTGATGTATGGAATCTTTCCGCACCGGAGTGGTTCGTACGGCCACGATGAAATTTACAATGCCGGTAAAATCATTCCTCCAGATCAGCTTCCGCTAAATTTGGTATTTCAGAACAGTGGTTATTACACCGCAGGTTGTGGCAAGATTTTTCATTATCCCGAGAAGAGAGGTTGGGACGAGTACAGACGACAGATTCGTGGCGTAGCGGCGAAAACGAAAGATAATCTTGGTAAGGGAATACAACTTGGTTTTGGCGTTCTCGATACTGATAACGACAGCGATACGGGAGACGGCAAGCTGGCGGATTGGGCAATTGAACAGTTGCAGCGTCGACACGAGAAGCCGTTTTTTGTCGCGATTGGATTGCACAAACCGCATCTTCCGTGGGACGCTCCAAAAAAGTATTTTGACAGGTTAGATCTGAAAACAATCCAGCTTCCCAAGGTACAGCAAGATGATTTAGCGGACTTGCCTGAAGCGGGAAAACTCTTTGCGAGAGCCAAAGTTGGATTCAGCCGTGTAGATGATCATCAGGCTATTGCCGGAGTCGATGGAGCCTGGGAAAAGCTGGTAAGAGCCTACCTAGCTACCAGTACGTTTGCCGACGCAAATGTCGGACGTGTTTTGGATGCCCTGAAGGAAAGTGAATACTCGAATAACACCATCGTTGTACTCTGGGGTGACCACGGTTGGCATCTGGGGGAAAAACAACATTGGCGAAAAATGTCACTCTGGGAACGGGGGACGAGGACGCCGTTCATTATCAAAGCCCCAGCGGCGAAGGCCAATGGTAAACGTATTAAAGTGCCGGTTAGTTTGCAGGATATTTTTCCAACGCTTGTCGATTTGTGTGAATTAGAGGTTGAGCAACAACTAGACGGAAACAGTCTGGTTCCATTGTTGATGGATTCTGAGTCGGACTGGGATGAGCCTGTATTGATTTCCCATGGTCCGGGTAATTTTGCTGTTCGAAAAGGGAGTTGGCGGTTGATTCATTATGCTGACGGAAGCGAGGAGCTTTACAATGTCGAGACAGATCCGGGAGAGTTTTCGAATCTTGCCAACCATCCTGCTTTCGAAGTCACACGTAAGGAACTGCAAGAGCATGTGCCTCGGAACTGGCGTTATGTAATGGGAAAGCGTTTTAAGAATTTTGGGAGCGCATTCGCTAAGCCACAGCAATAATACACTTTCAACGATTGAATGAAGTCATGAAACGAATTCTGCTTATTTTTCTCTTGGCGGGTGCCAGTTCACTCCAGGCCCAGACGAATCGCTACAACGTACTATTTATCGCGGTTGATGATTTGCGTCCGGAATTGGGTTGCTACGGGGCGGGATACGCGCAGACACCGAACATGGATAAGCTCGCTCGTTCAGGTATGTTGTTCAATAGGCATTATGTGCAGGTTGCTACCTGCCACAGCTCCCGTCTTTCAATGCTGACCGGTCGAAGTCCCGGCGCAGGCAAGCAGAAATCAGCGGAAGGTGCGCGGTTTATGCCTGAGCTTTTTCGCCAGAGCGGTTATCACACGACTTGTATTGGAAAGATCTCGCATTCTCCCGATGGTCGAAAATTCCAATACAGCGGTGAAGGGGATGGCAAAATGGAACTTCCCAATGCCTGGGACTCGTTGCCTACTCCGTTCGGACCATGGAAGCGTGGATGGGGGGCATTTTTTGCGTATGCCGATGGGAAACACCGTGAAGATGGGCAGGGGCACAGGGACTTGATGCAATTTACGGCGGAAAAAGATATAGATCTGCCGGACGGCTTGATGGCGAATACCGCGGTGGAGACGTTGCAAAAATATAAAGCCAGCGGTCAGCGTTTTTTTTTGGGACTAGGATTTTTTAAGCCGCACTTGCCCTTCGTTGCACCCAAGCAAGACTGGGAGGCTTTTTCGAATGTGAAAATACCACAGCCGCAACCGGGGAAAATAGAATCAGAATTTTGGCACAAAAGCGGGGAATTCTATAAGTACAAAGCAACGCATGAAAAAAAACGTCCTCTTTCGCTAGAGGCGACGCAACAATCACGACGTGCCTATCTTGCTTGTGTTCGCTATACCGATCGGCAAGTCGGTAAGGTGCTTAATGCATTAAGGGAGTTGGAACTGGAGCAGGAAACGGTCGTAATTCTCTGGGGGGATCACGGTTGGCATCTCGGAGAGCAAGAAATTTGGGGCAAACACTCCCCGTTTGAAAGAGCCAATCGAAGTGTACTGATGATCAGAATCCCCGGCATGGAAACTGCCGGCATGAAAACCGATGCGGTTGTGGAGTCACTCGATCTATTTCCGACGTTGATTGAACTTTGCAACCCGTCGTTTAGGAAAACTAAAAACCAACTCGATGGTGACAGCCTCGTTTCGTTGCTTCGAACCGGAATTGGCAATCAGAATGATGTAGCGATCAGCTATTGGAATAACGCAATCTCGGTTCGCGATCAGACTCACCGTTTGATATACAATAAGAAAACTAGAAAATCAAAACTCTACGATTTATCGACCGACTTGGATAACTCTCATGATATCGCCATAGAATTTCCGAAACTTGTGAGTCGATTGGTGCGTGCGATTCCGGAAACCGCGAAATAACAAATGCCGGGTAACGAGTGAGGGATTTGTTGAAATTCGTCCATTCTTACTAGAAGGTTTGAATGGACGAATTGAATGGAAGAGTTGATTAGACGAATAAACTGAATTTTCTACTTCGCTCTATTTGACTTCGTCGGTTCGGTCATTGATCGAGAATTCGGTTTCCATTTTAAGGAGTTTGGGGGATTTCAAATTAACAAGCGCTTTCCGCAGATCTAGGCATTCGACTGCCTGGCCTTTAAAAGTCTTGTAATAATAAATCGCATTTTTCGTGTCCGTGACTGAGGTCCAGATTGTGTAATCCATCAGTGTTTTATTGTCTGATTCTCGAATTGCACCTTTGGGGATATCAAAATTGTTCATGATATGAAACGCACGGAATACGCCTTCATCGACATCTTTCGATGGAAGGGCATTATTGGCAAAAGCGGTTGCTCTCACAAAGCGTGAAGGCGAGGAAAAATCACCCGGTAAACCGAACATCCCAGTTCCCTGGCCAAAAGGTTTTACCTTTTGTTTGCCAACGGTTAGCGTTTCGCGATTGGTCGCAGTGAGCCCGATGTAGTTTCTCAAGTTGGTAAGTTGCCAATCGTACGTTGGGTTGTTTGTTACTACGTTTACAGTGTTGTCATGTATGGTTAAACCGGATTTGGTGTATTCAATGACGATCGATCCGCCGTCGGCATCCGTCACTGCGTAATGCAATGGTGCGATTCCTTCAATTTCTTTGACGTAAGTACCGACCACAACTTTTTCTGACATGGCGGCTTTAATTTCTTCGACAGTTGCGAACTGGCTTAACAACCAGTTGCCCACTTCTTCGCTGGAAATAGCGTTATTCTGATTAGCCGCGGTCAATTCTGAATATTCTGCGGCGCCTTTAAAATAAAAAGCCCCAAAATAAAGTCCCTTCTCGTTCACACCGTCTACGATAATTGATTTTCCGAGGGCATTCGCGCCAGCAAATCCATACTTAGCTTCGAAAGTAAACCCGCTCTTTTTTGGGTTTAAGCCCAGCGTTGTGTATTTAGTTCCTGCAGGAACGACGAGTACATTGGACTTAATGTCAAAGCCAAACTCCATCGTCCGTCCGACAATGGTGGACCCATCCAATGTTTTCAAAATGATTCCGGTGCAGGCAACTAATGTTGGAGACACGATCAATGTCACCACCATCAACACAACTAAAGCAAATCGACATTTAGGCATCAAACGAATCTCTCAGAAAATATAAAGTGACTTTAGCTAGGAAAATAAACATCGAGGCTAATCGGGTCAACCACCTAGAATTGGGGGCTGAGAGATTCTCGCGGGAAATCTAAGTTCCAATAGTTTGAAGGATATCGCAAGTCCTCAGGAGATTCTGTTGACGCCGCGATTTTCGGATTGGTGAATAATCACAGGCCAGCCGGGGAATTGATTGTCGGGGTTACCATCGGTAGCATCGACATCAAATCGGAAACAATCGAGGTGATATGTTTTTGTTTCTGTATCGATCGTAACTAGTCCAAAGCCACTGGCTTTTTGATGAGCCTTTTTGTAGCGATGCTTGTCGATGCCTTCGACAGGATTGCCAACTGCATAAACATAGATCTTATTGCCAAAGCCATCGAGGTACTCACCGGTATTGTTGTGGTTATGGCTGGGGCGATTCTGATGTTGCATCCCAACTTCGTCCGGTAACCACGAGCGTGGATAACCCGCCGCGATCGCAGGCGTGCAGAATGACCAATTACTGTCTCGTTGCTTGTCGACTCCGTATTGGGAAAGCGTGGTTAGATGTTGATCTCCATTGATATGAAGCGCCATCGATTTTCGAATAATATTGATGGCCCTGTCACGTTGGGTTTGAGGCCAGGCGCCGGAGTCAAGATCGGCTTTTAGGTATTGTTGTTTTTGACCGTGGTGAGTCGCAACGCCTGCGAATACCGTTTGGCTCAAAAGGACTTTCATTGAATGCCCTCGCCAGTCTTCTCCCCATTGTTCAAGGAATTCTTCCTGTCGTTCTCCCAGCAACACGAGTCCTTCTTTATCGAGTTTGGACGTATCGAAGTTGGGATCAAGTACGTGATCGGCTCGTCCACTGCCGGTTTCGACTCTTTCAGGACCGCTTTTCCATTGTCGGTCAGCGATGATCGCGAAGCTCACGCCGCCGTACACGAGATCCGTGTAATAAACGCTAATGTCCTGTAACGAAGGATTTGAATCAAAGGGGTCGGGATGATGGGCAGTATTAGTGCGATGAACAGCATTAACCATGCGGGCTGGTTCGCGGTAGCCTCCCTTGGAGCTGGCGCCTTTGGTGGTATCCTTCATAGAGGCGCCACCCTCGCCCCAGATATTACCCTGAAAAACGTCGTGGTCGTCAGGTAGACAGACGGTGGGACTATTCTTCATCGCATGGCGGAATGATAAACCGAACTGATAGAATTTTCTTAGATAGTTAAGGATGGCTAAATCGGCGGGCTCACGAATGATCCCAAATCCCCCATGGTTTTCGTAAAGCTGGTCTCCTGAAAAATAGAGCATGTCAGGGTCCAGTTTGATCAGGTTTTCGGCGACCGGCTCATACGGGTACGCATAATCATTCTGGCAAGTTAAGGCCCCAAGGCGCAGAGGTCGGCCAGTCGGACTGGCTTTGATGATTCCCCCCCATTCGTTTCGGGAAACCGACCCGTCTTTATGCTTTTCCAGGTAGACCAGGCGGTACTTGGACTCGCGTGTCGCATTCCAATTAGGAATCTGAAATGTTGCAACCCAAGCGTCAGTATCCAGTTCAGCGTTTCCGAGTGATTTCCAATTGCCGTTTTCTAAAACCTGAAGCTCGACGGATTGGTTATCTTTTTGACCAAGTGGTCCGGTGAGGGCGCTCATCTTAAGGATGAATCCCTTCTCAGATCGAGAGTCGCTTAAAGTGTACATCGACCAAAGCAGCGGTCCGAATGCCTGCTGAGGTGTAACGGAAAACGCATCGCCCTCAAGTTCCCAATCAGTGAATCGGTAACCACGATGCCTTCCCCGTGCATTTTTGGCACCGCCCGTATACTGACTTACAAGTGCGACATTACCTAGAACGCTCTTATTGGACACCGAAGTAGTTACAGTAGCTGCGTTGTCTCCGAGGGTGAGAGTGAGATCGATTTGGGTTCCATTTGGCCGTCCCGAGAGGACGAGGGTTCTCTCCCCCGATTTGTTTTCCGGGATCTTCACTGTTTTATTGCCGATAAACAAAAGATTCTGGTCTGAATTGATCCCGGCATTGATACCTGATGTTGCAAAGCAATTACTGCGGTATTCGTTTAGTTCGCTTTTGACTCCAATTCGAAAGCCACCTCCACCATCTTTGCCGCCACCCCGCTCCAGTCGCACGGCCATTGCAAATCCTTTGCGAGGCCGCGTGATTTGATGGGTAAGGTGATGGATACTGCGGTTAGCAGACGCCGTGTTGCATTGTGCCCAGCCATCTTTGATTTGCCAGTCTTCCATAGGATTGGCCCAGTATTGGCCTCCGAGCCAAACTCGATCGTTTGTATTCCTCCACGGCAGCGTGCCAACGTCCTTGGGATCTTCCGGTGCTGGAGGGAGCATCGGAATAAGGCCGCCAGCGGCAAGAATTTTAAGTGATTCACGGCGGGATACGGAAATGCTCATGCGATTAGTTTTACCTAGTGGGAATACGATCTGTTTGGTTGAACGGGAAATGGTTTAAACAAATGAATGTCTCCGTCCTGAACCGAAATTTTCGAGGTTTTTAGCTCGCCGGTCAAGCGATTCATTTGCTAGGTAACTCGATCCAAGTCCAACGGTCAATAATTTAACGGAGTTAAGATTAAGAATTACGGGATCAATGTTGTTTTAAAATATCTTGAACTTGGAATTGTCTTGCTCGATGGATTGATTCGTTTGTGGTCGCAAAATTTCTTTCTTTATTTGGTTCTAATTTTTCGAACAGTCAATTCTTTTCAAGCGGTTGTACGTACCGGACTATCGAGTTGGCCAGTTTTGGGTGGAGCGACAATCGGTTCGATTTAGAGTAGTTTGGTGCAAACCGCGGGTTAGCTTACTAATGGATTACTAGTTTTCATTGCTTTTCAAAGCAAGTCCAGAGTTGATCGGATTTGATCTTCTCGTGGTATTTCGGCATTGTTGACATGGCCTCCTATTGGATCTTTGTTGTTTGAATAAGCCGGTTTTTAGTCTAAGTTCGTTAGGTGAAGGGTGATTCTTTGTGTCTCATTCAGTTGTCCGTCCCCGGGCGCTTCGATCTCACAGGTCAAAAATGGAATTAAAAATTACGCGATGTTTATCAGCTCTTGTCTCAGTTAATTGCGTTGTGCTTACTCTTGCCAGCGTGGATGCTTTTGGGTTTTGTCAAACGCAGGCGCACGTTGCTGAGTTAACTTCGATCGCGACGATTGGTGAGAAATCCCAAGAACCTCCGTTCCCTCATTCGCCACCAGAGAGTGAAGGAGTTTCAAGCCTGGCGCTCAACCGCCTAGATGAGCTGGTTACTGGCTTTGTTCGAGCGGAAGAAATAGTTGGAGCTGAATTATTGGTTATTAAAAATCGGCGAACGGTGATGCACGCCGTTTACGGACTGGATGCTCCCAAAGTTGGGCAACCATTAGCTAAGAATACGATTTTTAGTATTCGATCGATGACGAAGCCACTCGCTGGAGTGATGGCACAGATTTTGATTGACGAGGGGGTATTGGAACTAACGGATCCAGTTTCGACGTATCTTGAATCTTTTGACAACGAACGTTCGCGTGAAATTACCATCGAGCATCTGTTGACGCACAGAAGCGGCCTTCCAATGAAGTCGGCGGGTAGGCTTTGGTCTGACTATTCAAGTTACGATCAGATCGGGCAGGTTGCCGACTATTGGGGAGAGCTGGGACCACAGCTCTTTCAGCCGGGCGAGCAGTACCATTATGCGGATGCAAATGTTGACACGCTTGGTGCATTAATTGAGCGAGCGGCTGGTGAACCGGCAGAAGAGCTGATTGAAGGGCGATTGTTTAGGACGTTGGGCATGAGTGATTCCATGACTCTCCTGAGAGTTGGAGACCCGAGGCTGGAACGTGTAGCGGGTAAAAATGCCGGAGGGATGGGGCGTTGGAGGCAATTTTGGCGTTGGCAGGGGAAGCCTTATTTTTCGTTTCCGATGTTTGCTCAAGGGTTTTACTCAACACCGGTCGATTACGCTCGTTTTATGCAGATGATCCTCGATGGTGGAACGTTTAACGGAAATCAAATATTGTCAAAAGCTGCAATTTCGCGAATTCTTACTCCGGTCTCGCAAACCCCCATGCCCACCGGGTTCGCAGGGCTGAGTTCTTCTTACGGACAATTAATGCATCTTTATGAGAAAAAAGGGGAAGTTGTAGCTTTTGGACATAGTGGATCGGATGCGACGTACGCATGGGCATGGCCAGATCAGGATTTGATGGTCCTGTACTTTACGCAGTCTCGAGGGAGCGCGACGATGAGTCGAATGGAGGCTGTGATCGACAGTCTTTTAGCTCGTCCGATTCCTGTTGAGAAAATTGAAACGCTGAAATAAGTCAAGATTAGTTTGACTTAGCTATATTCCTTTTTGCTCACGCAAGCGTATCGTTTAAATTTTACCGCGAAAGCTCCTTCCAATATTTGGTTCCAATTGCAATCGCAATAATAAGATGCCACACTTAATAAAATGTTGGTGGGTAGGCTGAATTCGGATCGTATTATTCGGTGCAACTGTTATTTGTGATCTGGCTATGGGGGACCTGTACGTTCGGACTGACCTTGTTTGGGAACTTACTTAAAACATATTTTCAAATCAATCGAGTCGTTTTTTTGTGCCAAGGTTTTGCCTGCCCTCCAACGCCATCAAACGTGGCAAAATTGTTTTCAATAGGAATCCACTGTGTTAATCAAAATCATTCACTGTCCAAGGTGAAAATCTTATATCCCCAAAGTAGCGAGTTACGCTGCAGCTATCCGGAAAGAATTTAAGGAAGAACCCGTGATTGAACCTGGTTCACGTGGGCAATTTGATGTATTCGTAAATGATGAGTTGGTGTACTCCCGAAAGGGCGGGCTGTTTGCGATGATCACTAGGAAACCGTGGCCAACCCTGGAACAGGTTGTAGCGGCGATATTGGAATCAAAAGGATAGTTAGCCATTAGCTTTAGATGCGTCCAGACGCCTCCTTTTACGAGGTCTTCTTTCGAAGTGTTTACTTCTTGAATAAAGAGAATCTATGTCTGAAGAATGTTCGACTTTGATTGTACATCGAATGGGTGGTTGGGTTCGCCGTAAGGGGAAGTCTCCGCTTGGCGTTCTCGTAGATGGAAAACCAGCCGGCATGATTGGCGAAGAGATCGCAGTGGCTGCCGGTCCGCATAACATTGAAGTGAAAACCTTTCTTTTCACTTGTCGGCCTCTTCGAATAGAAGCGGCGCCTGCGTCCAGACACATTTTCCAATACCGGACTTCCTGGTTAGCGTTTGGCTTCATCATGTTAGGGATAATACTATTCTTGGCACTTGCATATCCCGTCGCATTTATTCTCGATCGATTGCAAGCGTTGATCGTTGGTGATGTTTTGCCTCCGAGTCTTGGTTTGGTAATCCTAGTGGCTGTATTTGGGTTGTACGGGACACTGGCGTTTGTTGCACCTCCACTCGTTTTGACTAAATTTGGAATTTTTAGTCATAAGTTGTTTAGCGCAGATTTGAATGAGAGCGTTTGAGTAATCTCGGATTAATTAGAGTGTTGCGGACTCTATGTCTGGCATGGGAATCTTGGGTGATTCCGCGAAAACGCAATTGAAGTACTCCTTTTGTTTGAATTAACGCCGATGCCGTCGGATTTTTGACAGTGAATCATTCCCAAAAGAGCGGTAGAGTATCGAACCACTCAAGTGTCCGACGAGTTGAGAAACCAAGGGCGATATTTTTGCTCAATGAATTTACTGTCGCTGCAACGGGAAAATTTTTCGTGCGGTCAGTAAAAAGTTCGATTCCTGCAAATCCGAATACAGGGCGCGGAATTGAATGATACGGCGGTTTTCGCAACTGATAGGCGGGCTTTCGCCGGGAACCGACATGGTGTCGAAAATCAACTCAGCCTAATTCAACTTAGCGTGCTATACTTAATTGGCCATGTTTGCTGACTGATTGTAATTAATGGAGAATAGGTGCTATGAGCAAGCGAGTAATGTATTCGATGAGTTTAGTCAGTATCTGCATGATTATTGGTGTCGGAATTCAATTGTATCAGACCCCCGAGATTGTTGGTGATGAAGCTCATGTGGTTGGAACTGATTTGGAGGTAAGCTCTCCCGGGACCGTCGATGTTTCGAAGATTTACGGTAAGATTCAGATCGTCAATTCGTTCCCGGATTACAAAGTTCAGGTAGTGGATTCGTTTCCTGATTTAAGAGTTCAGGTCGTTAATTCGTTTCCGGATAAGCCCGGTAAATGGCAGATGGTGAAGTCATTTCCCGATTTTAAGATTCAGTTGGTGGATTCTTTTCCAGATTTTAAAATCAAGTACGTTAGTTCGTTTCCTGGAACTAAGTAATGGGTCCTGAATTAAGCGTGTCAGTTTTCTTGTCGGGCTTTCACGTCTGAACGTCATTAGAGCCCGGAGATCTACCGGCGAGGCAGCGCTTCTGTTGTTGCGATCTCTGGGGTGCTGGATGTTTGAAAGTTGTTCCGATTGGTTTCAGAGATTAAGATTTGTCCAATCAAGTCTAATCGATTGAGAATAGATGGACGTTGTTGGGTTTCTTGCCTGGTAACGTAAATTTCGGTCTGATCACGCTTTTAATATGTCCCTATCAATTAATCTCTTTTTTTATCGTCATGTCAAAATTCAATCGACGGCGTTTTCTCAAGACAAGTTCGACGCTGGGAGCGGCGGCGGGCCTTGGTTTTTTCTCCAGTACTTCTGTGGGGCGCTCCCAGTCTCCGAATGAGCGTCCACGATTTGCTCTGATTGGATGTGGGGGTCAAGGGACAGGCGATGCTCGAAGGGCATTGGCGTTTGGGGATATGATGGTTGCCTGCGATGTCGACTCCGCTCACTCCGCCTATGTCAAGGATATCTTTACCAAACGGCTCGCACGCGAGGGTAAAACGGCGAACATTGAAACTAGTGATGACTATCGTTCGGTCATTGATCGTAACGATATCGACGCCATCATATGTGGTACTGTTGACCATTGGCACGTCAAGATTGCTGCCGAGGCATTGAGGTCCGGGAAGGACGTCTATTGCGAAAAACCGTTGACTCTGACGGTCGACGAAGGGCGCATTATATCAAAAGTGGTTGAAGAGACTGGCCAATTGCTTCAGGTGGGAACACAGCAGCGCTCAGACGAGCGATTTTTAAAGGCCGTTGCCATTGCCCATTCAGGTCGACTTGGGACCATTAAGAAGGTCACCGTCGGATTAAATCACAACCCATTCAGCAAACCAATTCCGATTGTTGGGCCACCGAAGACTCTTAATTGGGATCGGTGGAAGGGTCCTACGGAGGATGTGCCGTATCGATTTTTGAAAAATGGAAAAGACGGCCAACAACTTGTCCGGAATTTAGGTGATGGCAGCATCAATGCGTCGAATTGTCATAAAGAATTTCGTTGGTGGTTGCAGTACAGTGGTGGGAAGATGACGGATTGGGGTGCGCATCATGTCGACATAGCCCAATGGATCATTAACCAGTGCGGTCCCGGCGAGGGGCCGACACACATTAAACCGGTGATGGTCGAGGCGAAGGTGCCATTTGATGAGATGGGAAATCCTACGCTTGATGATCAATACAACGCCCCCCATCGATTTACGGTTCATGTTCAGTTTCCCAATGGCGTTCTCATGGAAATAACAAGCGAGGGGCGTAACGGAATATTGGTGGAAGGTACGAAAGGGCGGATATTTGTCAATCGAGGCACGATTGCGGGTAAGCCAATCGAAGACCTCGAAAAGAATCCATTACCTGGGGATTGGTTAGAGGGAATTTATGGTGGTCCGGTAGTGGAACACGTTAATAATTTTTTCGACTGTATTGCAAGTCGGAAAAAGCCAGCGTCCGATGTGTGGACCCATGTGGCTTCCATCAATACCTGTCACTTAAGCAACATTGCCATTCGGTTGGGTCGCGCTCTTCAGTGGGACGCGAACACGCAGACAATCAAGGGCGATGCCATTGCCAATGCAATGTTGGTTCGAGACAGTCGTAAGGGTTACGAAATCGAACTCTAAATAATTTCGGTTAATTGGTAAGGAAACAGATTTTCGATATGTCTAACTCCGCTCAACTGAATCGTCGTAGCGCCATTAAGGCAACAATAGGAATGGCTGCGGTTTCGCTTGGTTCAGGATCTGTTGACCGGGCACTTGGTTTTAAAAGTGCGAATTCGCGGCCGCGTATTGGTGTCGTTGGATGCGGGGTTCGCTGGGATAAACGTGTTTTCGAAGCCGACGGGCGTTATGGTGTTGGTAAAGAATTTCCCAAGTATGGCGACGTTGTTGCTGTATGTGATGTCGACACAATTCGGCTCAGTCGCGCTAAAGGAATTGTCAAAGATTGGCTCGGCAAAGATCCGATTGTTGCAACTGACTATCGAAGAATTATTGATGATCCTAAAATTGACGTTGTCCACATCAGTACCCCTGATCATTGGCACGCGAAGATTGCAATCGAGGCGATGTTGGCGGGTAAGGATGTGTATTGCGAAAAACCAATGACTCTGACAATTGAAGAAGGGCGCTTGGTTTGTGACGTCTGCGAAAAAACGGGCGCTGTTTTTCAAGTAGGCACGCAGCAGAGAAGTACCTCCCAGTTCGTGAAAGCGATTGCATTGATTCGGAATGGTAGATTAGGGGAATTGCGGCGGGTGCAGTGTGCAATCGGGGGTGCTCCTACGAGTCCAGTCCTGCCTGTCACGAAACCACCGAAACATTTGGACTGGAACCAATGGCTTGGACCTGCCGGTCAGGCTGAATACCACTTTAAAAATGGTGCGTCGAATATCATTAAATCTTGGTCAAGAGGGCATTATGAATTTCGTTGGTGGTATGAGTATTCCGGTGGGAAATTGACGGACTGGGGCGCTCACCATGTTGATATCGCTACCTGGGGAATGGGGATGACTGAAATGGGGCCTGTTTCGGTTGACCCAATATTCGTAGAGCACCCGGTCGAATTCAAAGATGGGTATCCGGTAACGAATGATCGTTACAACACGGCCACGAAATTCAATATCAAAGCGTTATACCCAAATGATGTCGAATTGATTATCCGACACGATACTGACAATGGCATTCTTTTTGAAGGATCTAAAGGCAGAATATTTGTTAATCGTGGAAAACTAAAAGGTAAGCCGGTAGAGGATCTTGAGGCCAATCCTTTACCTAGTGACGCGATTGAAAAGGTCTATAACAACGGGCCCGTGACTAACCACGTTGCAAACTTTTTTGAATCGGTGGTTAGTCGGAGTCGACCGATCTCGGATGTCTTTAGTCATCATCGCGCATTGACGACTTGTCATCTTGCCGGAATCGCCGCTCGGGTGGGGCGGAAGATAGAGTGGGATTCTAAGAATGAGCAAATTATCGACGATCCGCTCGCCCAATCGATGGTCGCGCGAGAAAAGCGCTCGCGATTTAAAATTGAGATGTGATTTATTTCATTGCTCCGTGTGTCGCATTGATAATCAGACTTGCGAGTTGAGTCAGTGATACCGTTCCCGTGAGAAATTCAATTGCGGTTGGTCTAGATTACCTGCAGCGTCAAATGCTTTTCGAATAAGAGGGAGAATATCGGGAGATGCTGTTCACAATTAGTTTTTTGTCTTCGGAGAATGAGTTGTTCATTTTCGAACATCATGCGTTTACCGGCAAAGAGAATGATCGAAGTTACTCAAGTGGATCCATTTGTGTTACAAAGGCTTACCTCGGTATCGCTACCGACAGGCTCTGCCGTGAAATAAGTGTGAACCATTGAGTCAGGTTCCGTCTTGTATCGTTCGCTTTATTAACGAGTTTTCTCATGCTTGAAATATTTGCCGCTCTCTTTGGCGTGGTCGATTTTGATTTACTTGGTTGCTTGTTCTGTCAGGCAGGTGGCGGCGGTGGCTTTGGAGGCGGCGGTGGCTTTGGGGGCGGCGGAGGCTTCGGTGGAGGTGGTTTCGGGGGTGGTGGATTTAGTTCGGGTGGATCCGGCGGTGGGGACCTTCCCGCCCCCGTATTTTTTATTGTGGTGGTTCTCTTTCTTGTCGTTACTTTCGGTGCGATGATTTCTGAGAAATCGGCACGCGTGACTCGTACTATTCGGAGGGGCCGGAAAGTTCAGGAGGCCATGTTGAAGCAACGCGCCCTTCAGAAAATACAGGAGCGGGACCAGGGCTTTAATCTTAAGGTTTTCTTGCGGCGAACCGCCAATGGTTTTTTAATGACGCAGAATGGTTGGAGCGAACAAAATTTAGGAATGTGTCGCGCTTTTATCTCCGATGGCGTTTATGAGAGGTTTGACCTTTATATTGCCATGCAGAAAGCGGAAAACATCCGTAATCGTTTAAAAAAGGTGAACGTCCTCGACCAAGAGGTGGTCTGTGTTACCAGTGATCAACATTTTGACACGATTCACATTCGAGTGGTTGCCTCTGCGATCAGTTACAACGAAGACTTAGATAGCGGACGTCGGGTATCGGGAAACAGTGCGTCAACACCTATTGTGTTTACGGAAATCTGGTCATTTTCCCGGCGACCGGGCGTTCAAACTAATCCAAAAGCCTCTTTGCTAGAAGGGAATTGTCCAAACTGCGGTGGTCCAGTTGACATTGTGGATCGTGCGCAGTGCCCACAATGTGACTCGGTAGTAAACTCAGGAAAATACGACTGGGTGCTGGCCGAGATAACGCAAGATTCAGAGTGGGTTGTTCCGTCGGCGACTCACAGTGTGACGGGCTGGCAGACCATTGCTCAACGAGATCCCGGTTTAAATTTTCAACACATTGAGGACCGCGCGTCGGTGATATTTTGGCGTTGTCTGATGGCAGTCTATTTTGATGATTTTGGATATGCTGTTCCAATCTTGGAAAGTCATGCGAAGGCGGTACCCCAAAAATTAAATTTGACGTCCGGCCGTTTTTGGTTAGGTCCGGCGGTTGGTGTTGTTGAGGTCGTCAAATGCGAGCCTGGAACCAGTGAATGTTCCTTCGATCGAATACATGTACTGGTTCGTTGGTCGGCCACCCTTGGTGAAGGCGAGAAGCGCAAACCCCGTTCTCTCGCTGGTAAACGAATCTATTCTCATGTATTGGTACTCAAACGCCACATGAGTGCACGGTCAAACACTGAACAGGCGTTCTCATCTTTTGGATGCTTAAATTGCGGTGGTTCCATCGATATCGGTAAAACCCCGGTTTGCGGTTTTTGTCAGACTCCCCTTAACGATGGGAACTGGGATTGGGTGCTTGAAGATGTTCAAAATTACGATTTAGTTGCATCAGCCTTGCGTGCTAATCAGAGTCGCCTTGAATCTGAGCGTTTGACTAGTGATCCGGGATTACTTACCGCCATGGCCAAAATGGTAATGTCAGATGGTGAATTACATCCTCGTGAACGAAAATTTATTGTTGATATGGCAAATCGCCGGGGAGTAAACGGGGCGCGGCTCAAGCTGATTCTTGCGACTGCTTTGGCCGACACTGATCCAATCCAAGTACCACAATCACCGAAATCGGGAAGGCAATTCATGGATCAGCTGATTCGCGCCGCTTTGATTGACGGTCGTATCACGCGGCAGGAGCAGCAAATTCTGCTGCAGGTCAGCGTGCAATTCAAATGGTCAAAGGCAGATCTGAAATACGCGATCGCTCGGAATCGAAGCGCGCTTTTCAAACAATCAAAAGCGATTATTCGTGATGCAAAAAAAAGCCGCCTAAATTAAATCGGTTTTAAGCTTGCAAATTTGACGGCAACCTCACGTGGTAAACATTCGTTCCACAAACGGAGTCTCTTAAAACAGCTAAATCAATCCAGTATCGTCAGACCTTGCGTTTCTCGGTTTTTGACAACGTTTATTTGTGAGTTTTCGATTCGAAGGGATTTCCAAATCGGATTAAGACGGTACTGGTCTCGCCATTTTCCAACTTGTTCAGAATATAGAGGCGATCGTATTCGGAATCATTGATTATTGAACCGGGCTTGCCTCCTAGTAATTGAACCAGTTTTGGCGTTGTATTACTGTGGCCGACTATGAGGTGTCGGCCGCCCTGCTCTTTCAATCTTTGTGCGAATCTGGGCATTTCGTTTGTATCATAGATGTTAATTTTCAAAGCTAATTTGTCCGCTATTGGTGCGGCCGTAGTTTTCGTACGTACATAGTTCGTGCTATGGACGTATTGAATTTTCGAATCTTGAAGAACGGTAGCGAGAGTACTTGACCGTTCCTTACCAGCTTCTGTTAGAGCGGGATCTTTGCTGTCATCAACTTTTTCCGCATGTCGGACGAGAAATACCACGAGCGGTTGCTGGCTTATTGCGGCCTGACAACAAATGCAAGTTAAAAGGAGTGGCAAAAATAGATTGCATGTTTTTCTAAAAGTTCGGGTGCTTGGCATAATTGGATTTAATTAGAGGTTATTTAAAATTCATAACGCTTGAAGAACCAATTATATGGCCTCGTCTCTCTTGGCGGTAGTTTTATAAGCGGCTTGTAATATCAACTTTTAAATTTCACCGTGAATTCGACGTAACTGGTCCAGTGAATTCGATCTCATTTAAAATCCAATAACTTATTTGTTGGCAATCTATTCATTTGAGATTTAGCCCCACGTCGTAAATACGATTGTTAGTCATGTCTCTTGTTTTTTTAATTGTTGCGATCACAGATTCGAGTTTCTCACGTTGGGACGTTCTGCTTCTTTTTCTAGGGGAGGGACGATAACCGCTTTTTTTGTTAGATTACCGATCATGAATAGACGCCTAACAAAAATAAGTAAATATTTGAGCTTCGTATTGATACATCATCCCGATGCGATTGGCTTAACTTTGGATCCTGAACGCTGGGCAAATGTTAACGATCTTATTTTGAAAGCAAACTCAAGCGGGAAGTCGATAACGCTCACGCAGGTCAAAGACGTTGTTGAGCTTGATGAAAAGAAGATGTTTGCATTTAGTGAAGATGGACTTCGAATACGCGCAAACTAAATGTGGCCTAAAAATGCTCGATCGCTTTCTTGTTTTTCATCGCCGGAATAGCTTGAATTATGTACTTAGAAACAATCAGTATTCCTGAAGAAATCAAATACCTGCCACACTCGTCAAAGGCAAGTCGTTTAATTGACCGTGCAAATGAGCGGATAGAGGAGTTTATGCTCGCGGATGATCTCATTTTAGAGAATTTCGTGACATGTGATTTTCACCTCATGGATCAAGCCGTTTCTTGGATTGAACAAAATCATCTTTTAACGGGCAAACGTTTCTGTGAACTCGGCAGTGGATTTGGTGTTGCCGCAATGTTGGCGTCATTGCGTGGCATGGAAGCAATTGGCATTGAAATTGAGTCCGTCTTAGTTGATCAGGCCAAACGTTTGTCCGGCGAACTCGGTCTATCGACGAGATTTTATTGCGGAAGTTTTGTCCCACATGACGTTTCGGAGATCATCGAAATTTCAAAAGATGTTGAGCATGTCGAAACAATTGAAAGTGAGGTCTATCAAGAAATTGGATTGGATCTCGATGATTTTGATCTGTTTTTTGCGTTCCCCTGGCCGGGTGAAGAACATTTTTTCGAATCGGTTTTTAGTGCGGGAGCCGCTGTCAATTCTTTGTTGTTAACTTATCGCGGACGGAATGGAATGCACCTTTTGCGTAAAACCTTAGGGTGAAAATAGTGAATTGACTTCCGTGGATTGACGCCGAGGCCTATGGTCGCAAGTCCCCGTTTAGCGACTTAGTCAAGACTTTAATTCAAAACACCAGTGCTGGCGGAATGATTTCGAATACACCAGCTCAATTACTCGTCAAACATTGTTGGAATTAGACGATCTGGTTTGCTAAATTCCATGTCAATGGTTAAGAAGCTGTTTTCCATCGTTGAGTCGAGCGATTTTTCTTTATCGTTGGTTGTAGATTTCCGTTGATCACCTACCGGATCGATAGCTGAGAAACTCTCAATGAATGAATCTCGCAAAGATAGGCGTAAGTCCGACCTTCGACTGTTAAGCATCACGGGTCCTGTTGGAAGATCCACTGTTGAGTAGATGTTGTTTGTATAGCCAAAGTCCGTTGTATGATTGTTATTCGATTCATGCGATGAATGGTCACCGGAATGGAATTCCATAAAACTGCTTGAGGAACTTGGGGTTATCAATTTCACTGGATTAAAACCGGACTGGTTTTGTCGTGCAATGGCGATGTCAATCAAATTTACTTTGCTATCCCGATTGAAATCGAACTGGTTATTGATGTCAGTTGAGCCAAAACCCGTCTGGTTTTGTCGGGTTCCGGCGACATCGGCAAGGTTAACAATTGCATTGGATGTGTCATTTCCTGTTTCGCCAACGACATTCCCAAAATAAAATACGGACGGATCGCCGAATCCAGTTGTCGAGTTAGATAGGAAGGTGACCTCCAGCCAGACGTTCTTAATCGCTTCGTCCGCCCAGGTCAAAAAGATAAAGTCAGATCCGCCCGGCGTTGAATTGGTTTGATAGGTTACCGCGGTTGGTGA
This sequence comes from Planctomycetota bacterium, assembly GCA_029979005.1. Lineage (GTDB taxonomy): Bacteria > Planctomycetota > Planctomycetia > Pirellulales > Pirellulaceae > Mariniblastus. The sequence continues at coordinate 24,730 of JAPOIJ010000032.1, forward strand.
TGGAGCAGTCGCCCAAGTGGAAACATCATCACTGTTTCCGATTCGAAACTCAAAGAATTGATCAAGATTGCTTGAATTGGGGACAGTGGGAAGCTCATTGACTTCCAAGACCATTCCGTTAATGCCTTTCGAGTAACTATGGTAGTTCTCGAAGGTTGCCGTTTCGCCAGGAAGTAAGGGAGTTTTGCCGGAGGTGCTCTCAAGGTCACCGCCGGCATCAAAACTGGATCCTTCATAAAAAATACCAGCGGAGGTTATTGAGGGGACTTGATATCGATAGTCCACGACAACCGGCAAATGATCGCTGGCGTTGGCGAGTGCAGACAAGACTGCACTAGATGCTCCACTGCCAGTGGTAATGGCCTGGTCAAAATTGTGAGAGCCATCATTTCCAAAGGCTCGGTAGCTGCCCGGAATATATTCGAGACCGCCCTGAGCTAAGACATCGTCATTGATCAATTGGAAATCAAACCGATCGTCCATTGGACCAGCGGGATTCTGAGTGTGGATGGATTTAAACGAGGAGTTGTTATGCCACGTTCCCGGTGAGTTGATCGGATCAAAAACCTGGCCGGTGCCAGAGCCGGTAAGAATTTGATAGGAAGATTCGTTGCTACTGTCGATGTTAAGATCGCCAATTACGAGATAATTCTCATCGCTTCCTAACGCATCTAGCTCAGTACGAATTCCATTTGCCTCGGTTTGCCGCGTGGATGCACTTGAGGCATTAAGGTGAACATTAAATACGTGAAAGTCAGCAGAATCCGTTGCAGCATCGGTGGGGCGAAAAAGTCCTCGGTAAGGATCTCGAGTGTAGCTGCCGCTAACGTTCTCGGTTTCGAGGAGAATGAGCGAATCTGAGTTGTAGAGGAAGCCGAAATAGTCGCCACTCGAGTTGATACCAATAGAACGGGTGTAGTTTTGTGAATAAAGGGAATCCATCGCCGACTCCAAAAGGGAGAGGGATGTTGGATCTGTTTCTTGAATGACCAAGAGGTCAATTTCTCGCGTAACTCCGGCCATGGTTTCAAGGCCGATAGCAGAAAAAACTGTAGAGAATAATGATTGATCACTCGAGTTTTGTGGTGAGTTGGCCGTGTTGTAACTGACAATACGTAGGTCTTGTGTTAGAACGTCGCCAACACTGCCACCCCCTGCTCCACCGCTTGTATCCGAACTAACCACTATCTCGTCAAAACCGAGCTCGTCTCGACTCCCGCCACCGGTGTTGTCCGCAATCGTCCATTTAAAAAAGAGCTTGGAGCCGTTAGGAACGGTGGCATTAAATGAGGCTCCAAGTGAATTAAGGGTCCAACCCGAGGAATCTGCTGTAAGGGGAGATTCATAATCAGAGTCGGTTAGCGAAATGTAAGTGGAGTCGTCGAGCGAATAGCTAAGTTTAACAGAATTACTACGGTCTTCGTTATTGTTAACCCAGAGATCGTAGGAGATTGTCCACTGGTCAATAGGAGCACCGGTGGAGTTCGTTAGTTGCAGTCCGATTGAACCGGGCGTCATGTCGCTTCCGGTAGGTTGGACACCAAGCGTCCGATTGCTTCCTACGTCAAACGAATAGATTCCGCCTGAGGTCACCCCACCATTCGATTCGCCTCCAGCAAAATCGCTGGAAGTATGGTTTCCACCAAATGTTCCGTCACCTTGACTTAACCCGGTGGCACGCCAGAAATTAGAGTCGAGTTGACCTGTTGCCGGCGAGTTCGCAAACCCGGATCCGTCAAAAGTGTCAAAGTTCTCAGAAAAAAGCGTCGCTAACATGCGACGTGGTTCAAGAGGTTGGTAGTTGAGGCCTCTGTGCCTCCGACGAATGGTCTTCAATTCGCTTCCGATCGGGTCAAGTTGCTAAGGCTAGGTGCTGTGGGCGGGATGTAAAAGGATGCCCGATTATAACCAGCGGAAAAAAATTCGGAACCGTCATTTTTTACCTGCTGGGATTATGGGAGAATTTGAATGAAATGATCTATTATTTAGAAATTCGTTTGTGGGCTCTGATCGTTTATTGGTGGACTATTCAGAAGGCCGAGTGGGAAGCGAACTGAGGAAAGAATTGGAGGGGGCAAGGAATACTGTCGAGCAAGTTTCATAAGCGATCGGCGATGGTTATTCCAGTTAAAGCTTTATGATTTGACTGGTGCTGACGGCAAAAATGTTTCGATTTCATAGGACTTATTCATTGTTTTCTTGATTTCTGGTCGGCCGTCGTAACAATAGTCTTGGCCAAGAGGACTCACGTCTGTCAAAGAGGCGTATAGTGATGGATGTCGAACGTGTAGATCAGGAAAACACCGAAACGTTGAGATTGACAGCTGCGCGTATTTCTAAAACAAATTCAATTGGCGAGAGGCCCAATCGTGGCCCTGGCTCTTCAAAAACTGGACTAACGGCACTGCCGACGATTAGTCCCCGCAAAAGGTTGTCTGACTGTCGGGTGGAATCTGTTATTTCTGATTCCGTGGGCAGTTTTAAATCGTCGCGAGATATTCGGGAGTTATCCGACAGCGAGACGAGGGGGAGACTTTTGGGAGTTGCTTTTACGGTAATGCCAGCATGGCTGTTGAGCACCATTGTTCATCTAATTGTTTTGTTGACTTTAGCGGCGTTTACGTTTCAAGATAAAAATGGTTTTCAAACTATTGTTCTTGAAGTGGCGGATACTTCGGAATCACTAGAAGTTACGACGACCGATATCGCATTTGAGCCGGTTGACTTCATTGAAACGAGTGAACTTGAGATGCCCGAGGCGAATCCGCTGGATTTTGCCTCTCCTGACATTTCTTCTGCTTTAATGGAAAGTGTGACACTGGATGTGGAAAAGTCGATGGATTTTTCACCGTTGGATGGAATGGGATCAATCTATGGAGAAGAGATTGATCAGACGCTCGTCGATACTGATGATCGGTCGAAAGCGAAATTTTTTGGAATTAATTCTTATGGAAAGAAATTTGTTTTCGTAATTGACTGCTCGGGTAGTATGAAGGGGAGTCGATGGCGACGGGCCGTTGAAGAGTTGCGATATGCCGTCAACGGTTTGGAACGGGATCAGGAATTTCTAGTATTGCTGTACAACACCCGGACCAAGGTCATGTTTGACACGGATCTACAGTCGGCGGCACTTTCGGTGGCAACCAGTGATAATAAACGGCGGATGTTTAACTGGTTGAAAAAGCAACTCCCTGTTGGCTCTACTTTTCCGGGGCCCGCCGTGTATGCCGCGTTAAAACTTAGGCCAGATGCGGTCTTTTTGTTGTCTGACGGTTTGTTGAAAGACAATACCGTAAATTGGTTAAAACAGTGGAATGCGCCGCAGTCTGAGGATGGTGAATACACCACTGGGAAGATGGTACCCATGAATACAATCTCGTTGGATAATCAAGGAGAATGGGTGATGCGTACTATTGCGAATCAAAACGGCGGAGTATTTGTATCCGCGAGGTAGATCTCTCCAAGGGATTGGGGATTAAAAGGGCGCGTCGGTTTCTGGTGTTTGGGGGGAGCCGAAACGAAAAGCAAATTGCCTGTGCTTGGTTTTCTTATCGAGTCATTCTTTAATTGAACCGCCGGTTCCAAAGCGGTTTGCCGCTTTGGACTTCAACCAGACCGCATTCGGATTTTCAGCTTCGATTACCAGTTACGTCAACTGAGTCGCCAGTAGATTTGACATTGATAATGCAGCCAGCGAAACTAGGATCTGTGTTTTTGGATGGGCTGCCAGGCAAACCAAGTTTTTGGTTACTCAGTAAGTTTGAGCTTATTTCAAGCTAATTGATTATTATTTTTAGAAACGAACGAATGAATTTTTCTTTCCAAGCTACCGTTTACGCATTGTTTATATTTCTTCTCTGTTCCGTATTTGCGGAAGATCAAATCTTGCGTGCAGACGATTCTGATGGGCCAGTCAAGGTGTTCATCCTCTCAGGCCAATCAAACATGGTGGGTGCAGGAAAGGTGACCGGAGGCGGAGGCCGGTGGGGGGATGAGTTTATAGACCCCGTTGTTTCTGTCTACGAAGGGGCTTACGACGCAGAGGCAGATTATGATGCGTTGACGCCAATCAAGACATTAAAACTTACTAAGTTTGGAGGCACCGAGCCCACGCCTTATCCAGGTGGCGGAACTCACGTTACCCGAGGATTTGTTCAGGTAAAAAAAACCGGTTCTTACCAATTTCGTCCGGGCTATGGTGGGTCGATGCGGAACATAATGGTGGTGAACGGTAAAGAGGTGCACCGGCAAGAAGGGAAAGAGAAAGCGATTCGTTCTGAGGTAAAGCTAGTAGCTGGCGAGAAGGTTCCCTTTAAGATTACTTATTTAACAAACGATGCGAATGGACTGGGTTGGATGGATCAGACGGATGTTCCCGGGACGCTCTCGACACTCGTTAAACATCAGGGTATGTATCCCTATTTGGTTAACAAAAAGGGGCAATGGTCTGCTCGTGATGACGTCTGGTACAAGGGCGTTGTAACGGCGACGGGTAGCCATTGGTTAGGGGTTCAGTCGGGCAGGATTGGTCCAGAACTTGGTTTCGGCCATGTGGTGGGTGATTTTGAAAAGGCACCGGTTCTGGTTTTAAAAACATCGCAAGGAAATCGCTCGCTATCTTGGGACTTTTTACCCCCGGGCAGTAAGAGGTTTGAATATGGCGGAAAGGTCTATGCCGCTTATAAGGAGTCACCTCTTTCGTGGGACAAGGGGGCAACACCGGAAGCAATCGAGTGGTATGCCGGGAAACAATACGATGACTGTTTCAACGCTGCTAAGGAGGTGCTTGGAAAGTTCGATGAAGAGTTTCCACACTGGAAAGGACGCGGGTACGAGATTGTGGGGTTTGGTTGGTGGCAAGGTGATAAAGACCGGTACAACGAAGCTCATGCCGTTCAATATGAAAAAAACTTAGTACATCTAATTAAAACATTGCGAAAAGAGTTCAATGCTCCTCGGGCAAAGTTTGTCGTTGCTACCCTTGGCCAGACATCTAAAGAGAACGCAGAAGGAAACGAAAAACTTATTCTAAATGCGCAGCTTAATGTGTCAGGTGATACGGGAAAGTATCCGCAATTTCGAGGTAATGTCAGCACTGTCTATACGCATCCCATCAGCCAAGGGGGCGCATCCAATAGCCATTATAACGGTAACGCCCAAACTTACATGGATGTTGGCAGCGCTATGGGAGAGGCGATGGTTGACCTTTTGAGAAAAGATCGTGGTGAATAATTAGATCGAAATTCAAGATTATTTTTAGGCGTTGGTTTTGGTTGCCACACACATGTATTCGGATAGAAAAATCTATTTGATGGCTGTCATTCAGTTGGAATGAATTTGTACGTGACGGTCATGCCACTGATTAGAATAGATGTTGCGTTGAATTCTGATGGCCAGTAGTTCATTACAAAAAGGGGGGTGTGATGTCGATGGAAGAATTGGCTGCGATTCTTGGCTGGTGTACAATCCTGAATTTTGTGTTTTTGCACCTGACAACTCTAGTCCTTTTCGTGTTTAAGAGTCCGATTCAGCGGCTCCACAGTAAAGTGTCAGGTTTGTCGAATGAAGAATTGAACAGAATTTATTTTCAATATATTGGAAGGCTAAAAACACTTTGGATCGTGTTTAATCTGACACCTTATCTTGCAATTCGTGTTTTTATTCTTGGTTGAAATTCTGGTGAGAGTCTTCGATTTCAATCTTTGTCGAGTGGGCGCATAAAGAATTAGGATGGTTCGATTAGCTTCCCCTGACTTGCCTCACGTTGTTGTCGTGATTATCTTCGGATGCATGGAACATCCTAACAACCCGTATGAGGAACCCTCGAACCCATACGAAGAAATGTCTCTTCCGTTTGAGGAGACTGCGAAGCCATTCAGGGACGCACGGCAATCGAAAGCTAAATTGGCCCTTAAATGTGTCAGGGTGGTGTTTTGGGTTGGCGTCGTCCTTGTCGTTCTTTTTGTCTCTCTTAAAGCCAGAGATATTCGCCAAAATATTTATTACGCTTTATTCAACACAACGTTACAAAAAAAGTTTACCTTTTCGCAGCCGCAACCAATTGCGCCTAATGCGTGGAGACAGCAAGCGGAGGAGCGGGCGCGTATCCGAGGAGCGAAACCAAAGAAGGCTCAACCGAACAGTATACGAACGCCTAAAAAGTTGTTGAAGCCTCTCGAGACGACTCCTCGATTTGAGTACCCCAGCGGAAAACCACGCATATGGAACCCACCCAACCCCACTCCTGCTAATCGACTTCCGTTCAGCCAACCATTGAACCCGCAGCCAAAAAAACCAACAAATATCCCTTAAAAGCTGATACGAGAATCTCACCTTAAACGATGCTGGTTTCGAGAATCATCGTTATCGTTTTGGGGTACTTCGGTCTCGCATGCGTGGGCATCGGTTATAACGGATCTTCGTGACATTGCATTAAGAATAATCATGATGCAAAGATTGCTGTTCGAATAATCATGTCGAGGAATAATTGGGCTCGATAAGTTAGAAGTTAGTGTGTGATTTGGCCAGATTTATTCAAAAGATTACCATGAATCAAGTTAAGGCCTGACGCTCCATCTCATTGCCTACAAAAACGCGCCCTTCATTTTCAGCTATCGAAAGATTGTAAGCTGGGCAGCAACTAAAAATTCTTTTCATTCAATGGCGATAAAAAGAGGGCGTTTATTTAATGTGTTAGATTTGTAAACGGGTTTCTATTTTTTCCCAATAGCCAGAACAATCGCTAAAAAAAGGCCGCCAATTAGGACAACGCCGACAACCGCAGCGAGTAAAAACAGCACACTGAAACTAATCACGTTTTCCCCTTAGTAAGACTGATTGACAAAAAACCATATGTCTGCAATTCGTAACTTGAGCGACCTTCTTGCCTTTTTTCCACCTTGAACGTAAGAAAATCGAAAATTAGTGAGTAGGCTTTTGGGTTGTAGGTTCTTTCCCCCGAATAACGAACGTATCTTCTGTTTCCGTGCACCGCGCGGCTAACCTCTTTCACGGATGGCGAACCACCTCAGCCACTCTAAAAGCCTAGCTATTTGGATCAGGATTCCGTTTGTCTTAGCTGACTTGAGAGATTGTGGGGCTGCCTCGATGCCGCCGAATTATGAAAATTTGTTTTTGGGCTGTTTGGCGGTTAGTCATCTTGATTTGTAGAGGCAACAAGGGCTTGTTGTATAAAAGTATACTTCGTTTATTCATGAGTAATGATGATGGACTTGAGTTCGATTCGTTTTGCATGACTTGAAACTATGAGTGATGTTTAAAATTTCAACTGGGTTAGATTGGTGTTTTTAATCTGTCCGCGTTGAGAGCGAATTTGACATTCACCTCGGAGGAACTCAGAATGTCTCCGACTTGCTTAGTCAACTTATCTTGATAAACACGTTGGCTTGGCGGGATCATTGAGATCAATTAACAACCTCTGTGCGGATTTCCTATGAGAACGATATGCTTGTGTCTAGTCTTTTTAACGGTCGTTTTGATGAAGGGTGCGATTGGTTTTGCACAGGTAGGTTTTGATGCTTGGTCCAACGGAACTACCGAAGCTCGATTAAAGAGTATTTATGATTCTGGAGAGTATTCGCCAAACCGGTTCGTTTCAGAGTGGTGGTCGAATAGTGCTGGTTATACGTTAGATGAACGAGATCCCAAGACGGGTCAATCGATTAAGGTTCACTATGATTCCAGTACAGGTAATCGCGTTAATGCTCGTTCCTCGGAAAAGCGGGTTCGAGCGCGAAGCCGAATTTCTCCGGATGGCAGTTTTCAGATCGACTACAGCGACGGAAATCTGGTGGTGCGGAATTTAGGCACTGGAAAAGTGACTCAACTTGCCGAAAAAACTTCGGGTCGTGAAATTGGATACCGTGATCCTCAGTGGAGTTTTGATGGGTCTCATATAGCATTTATTGAAGCTGATCAAACGGATATTCGGAAGCGGTCAATGTTGGTGCCTAGTGACCCATCGTATCCTGGGATTCGCGAACAGCGCTTCGCGAGAGTGGGCGAAAATATCGGATCTCTGCGAGTTGGCATTGTTGATCGTAGCGGCAAGAACCTGGAATGGCTTCCCATCGAAAATCCCAAAGAAGGGTACTACTTGGGAACCGTAGCGTGGGCGGATAATTCAAATGAACTCCTGATTGAACGTCTAAGCCGCGGTCGAGATCGTCGAGAGTTTTTTCTTGCTTCAGTAGACGGTAAATTGCGACGAATTTTTGCGGAATCGGATCCAGCGTGGGTGGTAGCCAGTCAAGGTAGAAATTCAGGTTTAGTGTGGATTCGCGACGGAAAAGAGTTCATCGTCATCAGTGAAAAAGACGGATGGCGACATGCGTTTCTGTATAGTCGGGATGGGAAAGAACTAGCTTTGTTGACTCCTGGTGAATACGACATTATTGAACGTGCCGTCGTTGATGAGGCAGGAGGCTGGTATTACTTTTACGCCTCTCCGCGGAGTGGTACTGAAAGATATTTATATCGAGTTCCGTTGGATGGCTCCGGTACCCTTGAACGGGTGACACCCAAAGAACAATCCGGGACCCATAATTACGATTTTGCTCCCAATCGAAAGTACGCCTTTCACACTTACTCAACGTTCGATAAACCTCCCACTGTGGAGTTGGTTGAAATTCCAAGCCACCGGATTATTAAAACGTTGGAACGAAATGTGACGCTTAACAAGCGAGCGGAATCGGTAATTTCTCGTCCCACAGAATTTATCCAGCTGGACATTGGAGACGGAATCACAATGGATGCGTGGATGATTAAACCGCGCGAATTTGATGAATCGAAAAAGTATCCGGTCTTTATCTATGTCTACGGTGAGCCTCACGCGCAAACGGTGTTAAACGAATGGGGAGCCGGCCAGAGTCATTTTCTTCGAGTTGTCGCAGACCTTGGATATCTCGTGGTTTCGATTGACAATCGGGGAACACCGGCGCCTAAAGGTGCGGCCTGGCGTCGTGCAGTCTTTGGCAGTCTCGGTCCCATATCCACCAAAGATCAGGTTAAGGGATTGAGGGAATTGGGGCGTACACGCTCGTTCGTTGATCTATCGAGAGTAGGTATTTGGGGTTGGAGTGGTGGCGGGTCGAACACACTCAACGCGTTATTTCGTCAACCAGATGATTACCATGTTGGAATCGCAGTTGTTCCGAAACCACAACCGCATTTGTACAATGCTTGGTTCCAAGAGATCTACATGCGTACGCGAGAATCTAATCAAGAGGGCTATCACCAGTCTGCCCCAATTAATTTTGCTGAGGGGTTGCAGGGTAAGCTCTTAATCGTAACTGGTTCGGGTGAGACGAATACCCATATGCAAATTATCGAGGGTCTCGTTGACCGCTTGATTGGGCTCGGTAAACAATTTGATTACATGGTATATCCCAATCGAAACCATGGACTTCGCGAAGGGCCTGGGACATTAGTGCATGTAAGAATGCTGATCATTCGGTATCTGCTTGAGAATTTACCTCCAGGCCCAAAGTAGCCTTTGGTTTTTAACTGATGACGATCTTGATTATTAGTTGCCCGCTGGGATGAGAAGAAATCTTTTTATTGGATGCCAAGGCGCCTTGCCGTTAGATTTAACTTCCGTGAATCAGAAATGAAGCAACGTCGGTAAAGAATGGAATCGAGAAAGAATTGGCGGTTATCTTCATCCGACTTCTGCTTGGTTCCAGTTTTTAACTGTTGTCTCTTGCTCTCAATGCAGTATGCGGTGAGATTAGGTTGTGGGCAGAAAAGACATTCGTCACAATTGATGGAGAAGGTGGAGTTTTAGGATTTTTGGATCAAGATTTAACGTAACGGCTGGCTTTGGATTGATTAAGCGATCTAATACGCGACTGATTTTGATTTGAGATTTGATTTTGAATCTATAATGTGGGGAATTGGATGAATTGTTTTGTGAGGTTCTCTTGGTTAGTTGTCCTTTGCGGTATATTCTTTTTGCCATCGTCTTTAATTGCCGACCAACCGAATGTTCTTCTGATTGTCTGCGACGATCTCAATACCCACGTATCTACGTCGGGTTATCCTCACATCAATACACCTGCATTCGACGAACTTGCCTCGGAGGGGATGACCTTTCGAAGAGCTTATTGTCAATATCCAGTTTGCGGGCCTTCTCGGGCGTCTTTCCTGCACGGGTTATATCCTCAATCAACCGGAGTCTTGGATAACCAATTGGATATTCGCGAGGTGCGTCCGGGAACGGTGTCGATGCCGCAGTGCTTCAAAGACGCGGGATATTGGACGGGAGCCGTCGGCAAGGTGTTCCACAACGCCAAGGTTGATCCGGGAGGTGCCGTTTGGGATCAGGTTTTTCGCTTTGAAAATGACGAATTACCGATGGTAACACCGATTCGGGAAAAATTTGAGGCGGAAAACGGACCGGTGACGGAGGGGAAATCGAGACGGAGATGGCGGGAGTTTTATCCGACGATCGCCCCGCAAACTCGCGGTCAAGCACCTGGGTATGGCCCCACTGGATTGCGGGATGAACAACACAAAGATGGTAAAAATGCGCGGCAAGTGAAGAAATGGCTTAATGACAAAGCAAACGAAAATCGGCCATTCTTTATCGCCTGTGGATTGCAGAAACCCCATGTTCCTTTTCTTGCCCCGGATAAGTATTTCTCAATGTATCCGAAAGCGGATTTAAAATTCTCACCTGCGTCCCTTGAGTTTTGGAAGACCGTGCCCAAACTTGCCCAGACAAAGCGTTATGGGGGATTCGGTTTCGAATTTGGTGTCGAAAACGACGAACTTCGCCGCGAATATATCCAGGCCTACCACGCTTGTATTTCCTTTATTGATGCGCAAGTGTTGGTCATGTTGGACGCTCTAAAAGAAAGCGGACACTGGGAAGATACGATCGTCATTTTGACCTCTGATCATGGTTATTTGCTTGGCGAGAAATTCATGTGGGGCAAAGTAATGTTGTTTGAAACTTGTGATCGCGTTCCTCTGATTGTACGTGTCCCCGACTCTATCGGCGGCACATCGACGACTCCTGGTTCTTCGTCAAGGGGACTTGTTGAACTCGTTGATTTATTTCCCACGCTTGGTGATCTTTGTGGAATCTCAGTGCCGGAGGAATTGCAAGGCCGAAGTCTCAGGCCAATGCTAAGTGTCCCTCAATTGGAGGGTAAGAAATTCGCGTATACGGTGGTCTCGAGAGGAGAAAACCTCGGGCGCGCCAT
>JAPOIJ010000275.1 GCA_029979005.1 Planctomycetota bacterium
GAATTATTTGGGAAAATTGACGCGGTACAAAAATTCAACTCTTCATTCGAATTGTCAATCGACCAGGATGCTCATCTGATCGTCGCAACCATCGGTGAAGGCATGACCATGGAAAAGGTCATGGGAAGACGCTACGGAAAACGCCCGCCCATCGCCGTAAGCAATCCAATCTATGTAGATTTCGATGGGAACGGATTCCAACACAACAGTGACGAACTGGGCTTGCCCCTTCCGAACGCCGAATCAGCCCAACAATAATTTGCTCGCCGAAAGAAAACATGAACCGTAGTCGTCTACAAATTGTCTTACTGCTAGGTTGGTTTGCTCTGTGCCATTCGGTTGTTGCCCAAGAAAACAGACCTGCACTTCCCAAAGGATATCTGGAAGTAGGATCTGACAAAGTAGCGGCAATGCAGCAACTGTGTAAAGCGACTGCCGAAACCGGTCTGTTTTCGGGTGCTGTGCTCGTCGCCGAAAAAGGAAGGGTAATTTTCAAACAAGCCTTTGGCATGGCAAATCACGAGTGGAACATCCCCAACACCACCGATACCAAATTCCGACTTGCCTCAGTAAGTAAGCAATTTTGCACCATGATCGTGATGCAGTTAGTTCAGGAGGACCAGCTCAAACTCAACGACACGATCACGAAACACTTGCCCTATTATCGCCAAGATACCGGTGAAAAAATCACACTTCATCACTTAATGTCACATCAATCGGGCATCCGGGATTTCACATCCAGTTTCAACTATCAAGGAGTTGTTTCTCGGCTATCCTTCCCTCCCGATGAATTCATTAAGCTTCACTGTAGCAGTGATCTCGTCAACGAACCGGGAACGATTTACAGCTACTGCAATGCTGGCTATTGCATTCTTGGAAGAATTATCGAAAAGGTGACGAGGAAGAGTTTCCAACAAAACCTCCAAGAGCGAATTTTTGATCCACTAAATATGAAAAATAGCGGCTTCGATATGAACCAAACCGTTCTCGCAAAACGAGCCAGCGGTTACACCTACGGTCCATTCGGTTTAGAAAATGCAGCCTACCTTAGCATGGGTTCAGCACCAGGTGCTGCCGGTGCGTTGTACTCGACCGTCGAAGACATGTTCCTCTGGGACCGGGCTTTGTATACCGACCAATTATTGGAAAAAAAATATCTTGATCTGATGTTCACCCCCAACCGAGACGTACCAGAAGTAAAAGCTGCTGGCGGCAGACCTCAGAGCAATTATGGATATGGCTGGCAAATCTATTCACGCAGCCACCCAGTGACGAAACGACGCACAAAAATCATCAACCACGGCGGCGCAATCAATGGCTTTCGAGCCATGGAAAATCGGCTGGTCGATGACGATGCCTTCGTCATCATACTGTGTAATCAAGGTGACATGATGGGTTCAACGGAGGTCTGGAATTCGGTAACCCGGCTTAGCAGTGAATTGATCCATATTGTTACCGAACAGCCTTACCGGATGCCGGGGAAACCCCGTATTACTCAACAGCAACGCATGTACCAACTGGCAAAAAACGAGGGAGTCGAAGCGGCGGTTGAGTGGTTTAAATCGAAAGGAAAGCCAGCAGGATGGGGTGGCGCCAATACAACTGTCGCTGCGCGACTTATGCAGGATGGACTCACGGACGATGCCGTTCGCCTGATGGAATTTGATCTTGAAATGACACCGGGAAAGGTCTGGTTAATAAGAAAAACTGCGCAAATGTGTTTAAACAATGGCCGACCAAACAAAGCGATCATTTATGCTAATAAGGGGCTCGAGATCAAACCGGAAGATGAGTCCTTAAAAAACATAAAATCTGAAGCGGAGCAGGATTTAAAAAAATAAACACACCAATCGATTCTCGACAAAAATCAAATTAGATCACCACCACCGGAATCATTAGCTGCTAGGATTGAAACCATTAAAAAGACATTCGCTTTTGAAGATGGTTCTTAGGCCGGACGCCCCAATGATTGACATCCGTAATCTACCGAAAGAAAACAAACCAATGAATTTCAAGCATCTTAATAAGTTCAGCCTTGTCGCTTTAATTGCTTTGGCTTCATTTAGCGTCCGCCCGGCCATCGGAGAAGAGCCGCTGAAAGTCTTCATCCTCGCAGGTCAGTCAAACACCGTCGGCCACGCGCGAGCTCATACCATTGCGACGCTGTTTCCATCGAGCGATTCCCGTGATCAAGAGCTCGTACAAATGGTATTTGACAGTGAAAGCGGTATTTCCAGAAAAACCCTGGAGGATCAACTGACTCTCGGTAAAAACATAGATGAACTTACCGGTGGAATCTCTAACGATAAAATCAAAAAGATGGCTGATGGTCCTGAAAAAACAGCCCTCCAGGCCAAGGTAGATAAATTAAAGGAGGCACACGAATCCTACAAGAAAAAAGTCAGTGCTGCCTGTGCGACGTCCAATCGTGTTTACATTAATTCAATTGCGGATCGAAATAAAAAATCAGGAAAACTCGGAATTGGATACGGTGCTGATGATTTAAAAATTGGGCCGGAATATGGATTTGGTTTATCGATCGCTGAACAGGTCGACGGCCCAATTTTGCTAATTAAAACTTCCTGGGGTGGAAAATCACTGAACTATAATTTCCGACCACCGTCGCTACCTGATTTTAAAACGACTCCTGAATATGAAGAGGCAAAAGCAAAGGCAAATGAAAATCTGAAACGATACGAAGCAGCTGTCAAATCGTTCCCGCAAGATGTAGAAAAGTACAAAGCCGATCTGGCAGCCTACGAGAAGCAGATGAAAACCGCTGACGAAAAGGCACGTAAAAAACTTCGCCAACCTCGTGAACCGCGTGAACCTCGCAAACCCAAGCCATTCAATATGGACGAGGCCGGCCTCAACTACCGAATGATGAATGAAGCTATTCAGGACGTACTCGCTAATCTTAAAGACAACCACCCTGAGTACGACGCTGAGGCAGGTTACAAAATTGCAGGATTTGTCTGGTTCCAGGGATACAACGATCAGTTTTCACCTGAATTTCGAGACAATTACAAAGACAACATGATCACCTTCATTAAGGACGTTCGCAAAGAATACAAAGAGCCTAATCTGCCGTTTGTGATTGGAGTTCTCGGCACAGGAGTAACTGCTGAAAAGGTTGCTGAAAATCAGGTATCCCTTGGACAAAGAGAAGCAGCCAAAGCTCCTGAATTCAAAGACAATGTGGCTTCCGTGGAAAGCTACACCGAGTACTCGCACTACTCCGACGAGGTCTTTAAGAAAGGGTGGCCCGAACACTACCACGAATGGGACACCGTTGGCAGTGACCGCCCTTATCACTACCTCGGCAGCGGCGCATTTTTTGTCCGACTCGGAGATGCCTTTGCGGATTCCATGGCCGAATTGATCGCAAAGCAGAACAACTGACGATCATGTGACGATTAATGCATACCATTAAGGGTCTAATCATTTGAACAACCAGTCGCGTGTCATACGTGTGTCGATTTTTCCTTATAAACCGACGCCATCTCACCCAACTTCGACGGTCAATTATGGAAACCGACTAATTTTCGATATACTACCCCTGCCAGTTTTCACAACCCTTTGAATCCACACCGATTGGAAAAATTAATGTTTCAAACGAGCTCACTCAAACTACTCTTTCTTCTCTTAACCTTTGGAATTTTCTATACATCGACTAGCCCACTCTCTGCTCAAGACCTGCCCGATCCCGATGGCAAGCCTGCTGACATGAGCAAGAAGGTTAAAGTCTTCATCGTGATGGGTCAGTCCAACACCCTGGAAATGGGTAAAGTCGGAGGCGCGGATAAAGAAGGTACGCTCGAACAC
>JAPOIJ010000119.1 GCA_029979005.1 Planctomycetota bacterium
AGTAGGCAAATCGCGATCGAGCTAATTCCTTTCGATTTCAATTCAGTAAATAAATCCCGAACCTCCGCTTCACAAGGGCTTCGCTCAACCGTCCCATCGGCGAGAATTCTCTCGTCGATTTCAACACATGTCTCGGCCAAGGATTTTGATTTTTGAATATTTAATTCGAATAGCGATGGTCTTGCCTGATCACCTATTTCCAGCAAATCACCAAGCCCTTTCGTTGTTACCAAAGCTGTCGCAGCTCCAGAACGAGTCAACAGAGCATTCGTTCCCCGCGTCGTCCCCAAATGAACCAAGCAAGTAGGAATCGGTGAATTTAATGGCAATCGAAGGAGTCGACGGATCGCCAAGATTGGGGCAGGAATTTCAAGGTCGATTTCATAACGAATTGAACAGGTCGACTCGTAAATATCTAATATTTGAGCGACCGTCGATTCACACGGTGACTCTTGCAACCAAATTTCACCGCTCTCCGACTCATATCGTTGTACGGTTGAGTCAAATCGAGTTATTCCATCACCAGCAACAATGCGAAATTTTGCACCAACCCAAAAGTCTTCGCCAGCATTGGGGTCGACAAACCAGCGATTTGGGATCTTTGAAGGATTCCGTAACTGGCCTTTTACTATTCCAGAACTTAGTACTTTGAGTTCATAGGAATTGCCTTGTGGATCAACTGCCTGACAATCAGTAAATGTCCCACCAACGTCAATCCAAAATTTCCAAAGGCACCTCTCCGTTTGACTGGCTCCTGAACGGGTCATATTTATGTTACTTGTCTCCAACACAAATCAAATGTGAATCCGTTCTCAAATAAAGTCGATTTCCGGCTACAGCCGGTGTTGACCGAGTCGACTCGCCCAGTGAGTGCTTACAAATTTGTTCATACTGGCCGCCGGTACCAATCACGTGTAGATTGCCAGACTCATCCATAATGTAAATGCTACTTAAGGTTGCTATTGGCGATCCCGAGAATCCCTTTGCCAGTCTCTCTTCCCAGATAAGAGTTCCCGTTTGAAGTTCCACGCATTTCCCAATCCCTTTGTCACTGAACAAATACAGCTTGCCGTTCACCGCAATCGGTGTGGGGACATAGTTGGCTTTCTTAATCTCGTATACTTTTTCCGGGACTGAATTAACTTCATTGCCGGGACGAATAGCGACCAAATAATTACCACCACCACCAGAACCATTGCTTCCAATAATTAATCCGTCGGCTATCAACGTCGATGCAACCGTTCGCATTCGAAACGGCAATGTCGCCCAGTTCTGCTTGCCTGTTTTCGGGTCAAGGCTAAAAAATCCGTCGCCAGTGTTACAGGAAACTAATTGTTCGATTCCATTTTTATCTTTAAAAATTGAGGGGATCGCATAACAAGCTCTTGTTGACGTCAACGAAGAGCTCCAGGCATCCTCTCCCGTTTTACAATCGACTGCAATCACATGACTACCGCCGGGTTTTTGCCCCGGTTTAAGACGTTCGGATTGCTGAGAATTAAATACGATTACTTTATCGTCATAAACCATTGGGCTGGCAGCAAATCCATGTTGAGAAGTCCATGTACCAAAATCTCTTTCCCATTTTTGGTTTCCATCATGATCCAGAGCCACCAGCATCGTATGGTCAGGATCGGCATAGGTTAGATAGATGTTATTTTCATCAACGGCGGGCGTACTGGAAGCAAAGTTATTTCGCCCGTGAACACGATAGACGGCGTGCTCGAAAGACTTACTCCAGCGTACTTTGCCCGACAATGCATCCAAACATTCCAACGTAAGTTTTCCACTGTCTGGGTCACAGCTGGTAATGAATAGATGCTGTTCCCAAATCACGGGCGAACTCGATCCAATTCCTGCTAATTTGACTTTCCAGCGATATTCATTATCGGAAATATCGCTGGGTAGCTTCACTCCTTCGACTAGCCCCGCGCCATTGGGGCCGCGAAAGCGAGGCCAATTCGATTGCGAAAAAATCAAGCTGTTATTTAGTAGCACGAACAATACAGACCAAGCCAAAATGGCTTTTACCGGTTGGCGAAGCATAGAGCCCTCGTTGTTAATGGTTTCGAGTCACCGATTATATCACGTTCAAATGTGGTAAACACGCTTTAATACTTAGTCTCTCTCTGGCCATGCGAACTTACCGACAAATTTCAGCTATTTCGGGCGATGCCGACTGAGAAACAGTAGAAGCTAAGGATTGGTTCCATTCACAAATCCGCCAATCTAACCAATGGCGGTCGGGATCATCGCCTCGTCGACCAAAAAAACCCAAATGCCCGCCATGTTGAGTTGCCACAATTTTTATTGCGTTTGACATTGGATGGTCAGCATACATTTCAAAGGGGACAACTTGGTCGTCCATTGCAGTGACCAACAGCGTCGGAACTTGCACATCCTTCAGATTGGGAGCGGAACTTGCGTCTCGGTAATAGTCGAGCGCGCTACGATAGCCCCAGCACGGCGCCGTAAATTGGTCGTCCCAGTGAACCAATCGCGAAGGAAAACGTGTCATGTTGCTTTCAACTAAATTCGGAACTCGCTTCCGACGACGCTGTAATTGACTTTGTAGTTGTTTAACAAAGTACGATTCATAAAGTCGGTTTCCGTGTTGCCTCAAATGCCATGAGCAATGAACCAAATCGATCGGAGGTGAAACAACGAACGCAGCATCGATCTGGGCATGAGGCTTCACTCCCCAAACCCCAATCGTCTTTAATACGATGTTCCCGCCCAGCGAGAATCCCACTAAACTAATTTTCGATTCTGGACTCAATTGATGAACGGCATCGATAACAGCGTTTGCATCCCAGTAATTTCCGCCATGCAGGTGCGACCTTGAGACGCCCGAACTGGCGCCCGAGCCACGCATGTCAACGCGGATCGTCCTGACGCCCTGCCGGTTTAATTTCGCCGCAACTCTAGACACTCCCGGCGAGCGATGTGATCCACAAAGTCCATGAATTAAAATTGTAATTCGATCACCCAGCGCCCAGACTTCCGGTTGATCGTCATGAACGACTAAACGATCACCATCGTGTAGATTGACAATGCGTCTGGTCGCATTATCCGCTTGGCAGTTACCCTTGAGCGTCGCTCCCAGCACTGTCTGCAAGTGAGCAGATTTCAATAACCGGTTAGGTCGAAAGGAAGGGAATTCACTGGGAAGCACGGCGACAAACTCAGATTTCCAGGAGGGAAGAACTGCACTCGACTATAACCGATTATCATTTAAAAACGAATTGTTTTATCGCCGCCGATTTCGTTTTCTCAAATAATCTCTTTCGCTTCGAGTAGGGCGATTACCTTAGCAACACAGTCCGCAGGTTTCAATTCAGCCGTATCTAAAACTAAATCAGCGTCTGTTGGTTCCTGATAGTTTACTTGCGATTCGCGAGGCGAATCCTCGGAAGCTGATTGCTCAGATTCATTCCGCTGTTGGCATATTTCCTCGGGCGCCTTCAGGTGTACAACGAAAAATCGATCGTCACCAACGACTCCGGCCGCCTTCTTTCGATCGTCGTCGTTAGGCGACACAAAAGAAAGAAGACAAATCAGGCCTGCATCGTTCATCAGTGCGGCAACTTCTGCTGCCCGGCGAACATTTTCACTTCGATCATCTTTAGAAAAATTCAAATCGCGGCTTAAACCAATTCGCATATTTTGGCCATCCACCACCATCGCACTTCGACCCATGTCGAATAGTTGACGCTCTACTCCAAACGCCGTGGTTGACTTTCCAGATCCAGGCAGGCCGGTAAATAATATCGTTGTTGGTTTTTGACCGTATCTCGATGCTCGTTCTTCCGGCGTTACCGCGCTAATCTCCTCAACCAATGATTCACTAACAGAAGCTTTTTCCCAGCTCGCACCGGTATTTTCGCTGGTGCGCTGATCGATAATCATGCCGGCGGCGACAGTTACATTGGTAATCCGATCGATCACAATGAATGCACCCGTACTCTTATTGGTTCGATAACGATCGAAACAAATTGGCTGGTTTAACACAACATTAACTCGCCCGATCTGGTTAAGTTCCAAAGTAGGCGCGGGACTGCTGTGCATCGTGTTCACATCAATTTGATAACGAAGCGTTGAGAAGTTTCCCGTTACCATCTTGGTCGTATGTTTGAAAATATACTGCCGACCGGGAACCATCGCTGCATCGGACATCCAGACCAGCATCGCATCAAATTTTTGTTCCAGCTTGGGCAGGTTCCCTGGCTTGACGATCATGTCGCCTCGACTCGAATCAATTTCATCATCTAATGTCAGCGTCACTGACATTGGCGTGGCCGCTTCTTCGAGATTGCCATCAAAAGTAACAATCTCTTTAATGCGGCTCGTTTTACGAGACGGCAGAGACATCACTTCATCACCGACACGAATGATTCCAGACGCGATCGTTCCTGCAAAACCGCGGAAGTCCAGGTTGGGCCTGATGACTGATTGAACGGGGAAACGGAAGTCTTTGAGGTTGCGATCGGAACCGATGTAAACCGTCTCCAGAAAATTCATCAACGTCGAGCCATTGTACCACGGCGTGTTTTCACTACGCTCAACAACGTTGTCGCCGTTAAGTGCGGAAATTGGAATGAAATGCAAATCATTCGGATCGAGACGCTGGGCAAACTCTCGGTAGTCATCGCAAATTTCTCGAAAAACTGCCTCGCTGAAATCAACAAGATCCATTTTATTAACAGCAACGAGAACGTGCTTGATGCCGAGCAACGAAGCGATAAAACTGTGACGCTTGGTCTGCTCCATCACACCATGACCGGGTCGCGCATCGATCAAGATAATCGCGAGATCCGCCGTGGACGCCCCGGTCGCCATGTTTCGCGTATACTGAACGTGGCCGGGAGTATCGGCAATGATAAACTTACGTTTCGCTGTTGAAAAATAACGATAGGCAACATCGATTGTAATGCCCTGTTCTTTTTCTTCTTTCAAGCCATCGGTTAACATCGCCGGGTCAAAACCTCCACCCGTTGTTCCATGCACCGCCGAATCTTTTTCCAGTTTGGCAAGCGTGTCTTCGTAAATCATCTTTGAATCGTAGAGCAGTCGCCCAATTAGCGTGCTCTTGCCATCATCGACGCTTCCACATATCAGAAAACGTAGCAGTTCTTTTTTCTCGTGCTGATCGAGGTAGGCGTTGATATCGCTCGAAATTAAATCGTCTTGATTAGACATTGTTTTGAATGCAAAATTCTAGTGTTGGAAACAGAAACGCTACTTGGACACCTTCAACTCATTCCCGGACAAGGGTTGGATTAAAAATAACCCTTTTCTTTTTTGTCCTGCATGGACCCTTCGTCATCATTATCGATCACTCGCCCGTTTCGCTCGGAGGTTGTCGCGAGCAACATCTCTTGGATGATTTCCGGCAACGTCGTTGCAGGAGCTTCGACAGCGCCAGTCAGTGGATAACAACCGAGTGTTCTAAACCGAATTGTCTTTTCGACTGGAACTTCACCAGGCAATAATTTGAGCCGGTCATCATCGACCATGATCAAAACTCCGTCCCGCTCAATGGTCGGTCGTTTAGCTGCAAAGTAAAGCGGAACAATCGGAATTTTTTCCAGGTGAATGTACTGCCAGACATCTAATTCCGTCCAATTAGAAATTGGGAACACTCGTATGCTCTCGCCCTTATTTACTTTGGCGTTATAAAGATTCCAAAGTTCAGGCCGTTGATTTTTCGGATCCCATTGGTGAGACGCACTTCGGAACGAATAAACACGCTCCTTCGCACGCGATTTTTCTTCATCTCGTCGAGCTCCACCAAAGGCAGCATCGAATTTGTATTTATTGAGCGCCTGGATTAATCCATCTGTTTTCATGACCTCTGTATGTTTTCCACTGGAAACCATCGGGTCAAGGTTTAACGCTCGGCCTTCTTCATTGATGTGCGTGATAACATCCAATCCAAGTTCCTTGATCGCATAATCTTCCTTGAACTTATACATGTCCTGGAACTTCCAACACGTATCAACGTGCATCAGTGGAAATGGAGGCTTCGCCGGATAGAAGGCCTTCAGCGCGAGGTGCACCATGACCGATGAATCTTTCCCGATCGAATACAGCATGACTGGATTGTCAAACTCGGCGGCAACTTCGCGGATGATATGGATGCTTTCAGCTTCCAGTTGCTTCAGATGCGTCAATTGATAGGAGGACAATGGAGACTCACTCTAATTCTTAATCTTAAAAACGAAAACCAGAAGCGCCCATAATAGATAGGAGCGCCAGTGGCCACAATGCATATATAAGCCGATTATTTCCGCCCCAAACTGCCGTTATTGGTAGAAAATCGTGCTGTTAACCACGCGCTGAGCCCCCCTTGGGGTCACTCGTAGCTCCGCCCTCTCTTCACCGTCAAAAACTGAGGCTGATTTCCAAAATTACTCGCTCATTGAATAGCACCCTAAAAGAGTGATTCGCGTCGTGTCATCGTATGAATTGAAAGGTTGTTAATACTAACTACCAATCTTGGGCTTTTCAGCATTTCCAGTTAGGAAATGCCGATTGCCGCCCGCTTCTCTCCAATGAGGGCAATCAATTCCTGCTGAGGTTTAGAAAATTTAGAGATGCCTTCCCGCATTAGGACTTTTTCAAGTTGAACAAAATCAACGTTTGTTTCTATATCCTGTTGAACCGCCTCTGATACTGGTAAGTCGACCCCCCGGTTAAACTCAACATCACTATCTGCAACCGCGTCATTGGTAGCGGGCGGGTTGGTCTGGATATCACTCCCTGCTAAGGCAGCAACGTATTTCCATTTCGGATCTTCCGGCTTCTTTGTTCCTGTGCTCGCAAAGATCATCTCTTGCTGGAGTGGGCAACCTTTTCCAGACCAAAATTTTTGATTCGACGCCCAGATATTTTTTGCATTTGCAATACCGACTTGCCCCTGAGTCTCTTTTTGCAAAATTGGCAAATGCTGCTCGGTGTAGACATCGATTCGAGAAACAAAAATACTATAAACACTTTTGAAGTGATCCAATGAGTCACGTCGCTGTGCACCGCGCCAACATGCTTCCCGCGCCGCCTCATACTGTCGCGTAGTAAATATCAACGTAACATTTAGACTTGCTCCCAATGCGACCAGTTCTTCCAGCGCTTCAATGCCTGCGGGAGTTGCCGGCACCTTAATCATCCGATTGGTATGCCCGGCCGACCATTTTTTCCCCAACTCGATGTAACGTGCAACGCGATCATCGTGGGGCAAACCCAGTTCGGGGTCTTCGATTAATGGATCTAATTCGAAGCTGACATAGCCATCGTTACCATGAGTCTCCGACCACACTTGTTCGAAAACGGTCTGAGCATCTTTGACCATTTGGTCTGTGATTTGCCACGCGACTTCACTATCGTCCGCGCCAGTCTTCATTAACTCGTTAATATCCGAATCAAATCGACCCGTTTTTATCAGATTGGAAACGATGATCGGATTCGAAGTTGCTCCGGTTGCGCCGAGTGCACGATTGGATCGTACTAGTTCTGGATCAATGCTGTCTAACCAAAGTTTTGTTCCAGTGTTGATTAGCGACGATAACGAATCCGACATAATTTATCCCTGTGCTAGGCTGACTTCTTCCAGATCGAAACTTCTTTTTAAAGAAAGCCAAATTGAATCACCACATGGGGCAACTCATTAAGTAGTCCATATATTGACGACCGGAAAATACACCACTGAAACCCGTGAGATAGTAGGATTTAAGAAATAAACGTTTTTATCATTTTTGAAATCTACGATGAGTTCATCCACGATATGAAACGCTTTCCCTAACTCAATCCAAACAATGTCAACCCAATCAATTCGGGATCGCTCAGATAAATTGCCAAGCTACAAAACTCGATTTATAAGAATCTTGCCAACTCGGTTGCGATAGAATTCGACGCCTGTTCATCAATCCTATGATCACCGATCGGTGATATCTTATTTTCTGAACTACTCGAATCTGACGCAGGTCCAGTCACTAAAAAGCTGGCAACTGCCATGTGAGCATCCGCTTCGCGGGCAAAATCATGCAAGTAGGCCTGATCAATGTCCCACGCTCTCATTGCCAAGAATTCTGCGGTTTTCCGAAAAACATCTCGCGCCGAACGACTAGAAGAAGCAACGG
This sequence comes from Planctomycetota bacterium, assembly GCA_029979005.1. Classification (GTDB taxonomy): domain Bacteria; phylum Planctomycetota; class Planctomycetia; order Pirellulales; family Pirellulaceae; genus Mariniblastus. The sequence goes on from JAPOIJ010000119.1 coordinate 8,136, forward strand.
TTACTCTCGATGACTTTCCGTCTCCTACCGAAATCCATCGGACCGCTGTCTCATTCGTACGCTGTGAATCGAGACAAACAAGAAATTGATCCGCAACGTCGCTTGGAGAACTTAGAATTCTGTTACCGGGATGGTACTGCGATACGAAATCGCGAACCTGATCTATCGGCGATCCCACCTTATTGACGACCGCCTCGACAGTGGATTCTAAATCGACCCATTCCGCCGGCGCCGCAGGCTCCGACTCTTCAACAGGTTTAAATTCAAACAGATCGATGATGAAGTCATGTTCAGTCGAAGTAAAAATTTTCGCGCCAATTAACTCCAGTTCCGTTGGAATTCGTTTAAGCAAGTTTGCGAGTAAGCCCGGATAATTCTTCCGCGCGACCACTGCAATCTGTTGGCCGTCGTCGCTGCGTAGCATAATTTCTTCAGAAAGATTGCAAACGCCCATTGCAAGCAAAGCTTTTAGCTGGCGAAGTTGATCATCTCGCGATAGCATTTTGAAATAATCTTCTGGTAAGCCTCGCACAATTCTTGCGATTACATCATCCAGTTCAAAGTCTATATCGGCTCGTAAGTCTTCGACTATCTCGTGAGCTCGCTGTTCAATTTCGGCTGACATATTGTTGGTTATTGGCTCCAAATTACCTGTATCACTTGCCATTATTGTCACTATTTATCGAATTTCTAACAGCAGACAATCTCTCAATTGCAATAAATCCTTCGAAAACGACTGCCATCTGGCCTAAATTTACCGGCTCAACTTAGCGAACTTATAAGCTTTACACGCGTAGTGTTTTTCTGTACACTACTCTTGTTTGGGGCTAAAAGAGTGGCCTTTACGCCCTTAACGATATGACAACGGTGCCTGAAAGGATTTCGCGGCACAGATCGACCATCAAGATGTCAGATTAGTGATTACCGACCATCAAATTTTTGAAAGGAGTCTGATATGTTAATTCTTTCGCGACGCGAAGCAGAAAAAGTTCTTTTTCCAGGCCTCGGTATTTCCGTCGAAATCACAAGAGTTCAGGGGCGTTCAGTTCGACTTGGAATTCAAGCTCCGGATGAAATTCGAATCATCCGTGGAGAACTCGAATCCACCGCAGACTTAACTCCGCGGAAACAAAACAGAACGAAACCGAATCACTCGACTTCTCCCGCAATTAAAAAGTGCCTTGATGCTGCCAATCTTGCCATCCATCTCGCGCAAAATCAACTTCGGCAGAACTTGCATGAGAAAGCAGAAGACGCACTGAATCATGCGCTGGAGTGCCTGGAAACACTTCAAAACATGTCTGGAGTCACCGAAGAATCGAATTTATCTTCGGCAACGGTCAACGAAGCACCCTCCAATTACTATTCAGGTCGCAAAAAAGTAGCTCTTGTGGTTAATGACATTGATTACTCTGCCGATCGATTGATTGGCCAACTCTCGTCTCTCGGCTATCAAACCACACATTTCAAACACGGTGAATCATTGATCGAATTCTTGCAATCTCGCAAACAACCCAATTTGATTTTGTTACTTTCACCTGTACGACTAACTGAATCCACTACCAATCAGGAAACAAAGCCACGCACCTTTCAGACGGCTCCCAGCGTTTCCAGCGAGAACGCAGCACCAGAACGAACGGTGGCAAGTCAAAAAATCGAACAAGCAAGCCTTAGGATGTTTGGCGTTGGCAGTCTACAGCGATCGAGTCGTACTTACCTCAAGCAAGACATTGAAATAACCAGCTGGTTCGCTGAGACAAGCGACGAATCAGCAGCGGCAAGTTGTTTTTCCTAACATACGATTTCGTTAGTGCTGTTCACTCGACTCGCTCTTGGCGACACGACCTGGTCGTTCGGTTTCGTTGCTTGGCGTTAAAGTTGTCTGGCCTTCAAAAACAGAAAACTCAGCCCAAACGGGAACGTGTTTAGATACTTGCGAAGCTACCTCGAGAGGTAAATTGTATTGTTGGACAAAGTCAAACACACCACCGCGGCCCGTGAACTCTACGGTCGCGACTTCATTAAAAACTAAATTATCAAATTGAGTCGTATTGAAATAATTGGTTCCGCGATCCGAAACGACCCAGGTTAAACCTGCTCGTTTACGCATTGGCTGGAGTTCCGAATCACCGCCGCTAAAATCACCGACGATTAACACATCATCCTCGCCGCGACCATCATTTCGGATTGCACGAAACAACTCAATCAACCCTGTCAATTCTCGCTGAGGTTCATGGTGGCCAAGTTTCACATTGACCAACGAAAACGTAAATGCTTCGTCATCTACGGGGCCCCGTGTTTTGAAACAAGTTACCAACGGTTTATGACTGAGAAGTTTATCCGGGTCATCAATCTCGTACCATTGAGTTTGATTCAGTATTAACGTTCTACGATTGAAAATAACTGCTGACGAGAGGAGGGCTTCATCTCCAGGATTTCGATTTAAAGAGGTAAAGTCTGAAACATAAGTATAGTTTGGGGCTTGAGTTTCAATCTCTGGGAAAATGTTGTTCCTGCGATCCGCGTTATTCATGTGCAAAACGACACGGTCGAGCCAACGGTTATCCGTCGCGTTGATGTCTTGCAGCGCTACTGCGTCATAGTGAGAACATATGTCAGCTAGAAGCTCTAAATCAGACTCTGATTGACGACCGCGAATCTCATCATTGATTTTAAAAGACGCAATCCTGATTACATTAGTGACATATTTGGGTGATTGGACTGCCTCCGGTAACAACTCGGCCGAATCACTTGCTCCGTCATTGAAGCCTTCGTTTATCTCAAATCCGATTTGGGATGCTAAAAATTGTTCCTTCACTAAGACCAAAATATCTGAAGGTTCACTTATTCTGTCGCGATGAAATAAAACCCAGATCCCACCCACGACTACGCTTGCTAATAATAGTGTTTTTAAAAATCGGGAATTCATAACACCACTGGTTGATTTAGTAATCGCCTTGCATAACTGTCCGATGATCGGGCAGCCGTTGAGGCTCCCCTTTCACACCAATAAGTCTCTTGTCCTGTAATCGGTCTCTAATCAAAGCATTCCGAAATGATTCTTATTCCAGTCACTTTTTGGCGTGAATACCGATTGTCGCAAGCCAATCGCCTGCTAACTCGACGCAGCCAAATGCCTCAATCAATTTATTCGGACTAATCAGACCCCAATGATTCATCTCGTGGAACGGAAACTCACAGGCCGAGCACGCCCCTGCCGCTGGGGAACGAAATGTATCTGAAACCGCTTGGCATCCAAATAATCAAAGAGCCGTTTAAGAAGATGGCAAAAGATCTTCCGCAGTTTCTTTTTGCCGCCGCCGAATTTCACCAACTTCCATTTGAGCGGTTCGACCATCAAGATTTGGCCGGAAGAAAATTAGCAATACCATTGGAAGGTACCAGGCCATATAAACACCACCGGAGAACCCGTGCCAATATTGCACTGCCAACATGACCGCTGCGCTGTAGCCCACCAACGTCCCAATGTTCTTTTGCGATGGCCACGCCACAAATGAAACACAAAACAGAACGAACGCGACGAGCAATGGCAACCTCCACCAATTACTCCAACCCAACGCCCAAATTCCTTGGAGCCCATCCATTCGTGGAAACCAAAAGCCAAACATTACTTGTAGTTGTCCCCAAAATGCCATCAGTGTGGTTGAGGTGAATAATAAAACGCCGATGCAAATTAGAATGGAAATTAACGAGCCGAAAATAAATCTCCAGCGACCACGTTCCCAATAGAAGCTGATCCAAAGTGGCAATAAAAAAATTGGGTAATACGAAACGCTGGTTGCTAATCCAAACAAAATTCCCGCAATCCAAGGTCGGCGAAAGCTAACAATCGCCCACAAAATCAGAGCCGCTGGAAGAACATGCAATACATAGCCGGTGTACATGGAAGTGTAGGGAAGCATCAAATAGATGGTTGATATCCCAACGCCCACTTTAAAATTGTTGTAGTTAAAGTAACAGAACAGCACGAGACCCAAGACAATTAGTACTTGGCTCGTAATCGCCAACGATTTGGCAGCGATGATATATCGCGACATGTCCGTCAATTCCTGAGTATCTGGATTCGTTTTAAGAATCGCATCTCCACTTTCAAATGACGGGATGATCGGAAATAAATTGAAAAGCGTATACCCGGGGCCTCTTCGTATTAACTGTTCTTTCTCGTCCGCATCGACAGCTTTTCGTTGCAATAATTTCACCGCGTTTCGAGACCCGCTAAGATCTTCATTGGTCGGTTCTGATATCGCAATATTAGCAAACAGAAACATCATCAAACTAAATCCGAAAAAGACCATTCCGCCGATTGCCAAGTTGGGCTCCAACTGCGGTCGACGCGTCAAACTTGGATCGATCAACATTCGAATCAAAATTAATCCGCCGATGGAAAATAGCCAGTAATAGCCAAGTCGCTGCCAAACTACTCCCTTGCTATCCAGCTTTAACTCTTTTTCACCCGCGTCCTTCTTATCCCTCTGAGGCACTTCTTGTTCTCGAGGATTCGCTATTTTCAAATCGGAATCGCCGGACAACTGCGATCCTGAAGGTGGAATATTCTTTTCTGTCGACTGAACTGACTCAATTGCTGAAGCTACCGCGGATTTATTTTGAGCCTCCCACTGACGACCACCCTCGATCAACAGCAAGCCCGGTGCCAATAAGATAATCAGACAAAGATCAAAATTTCGAATACTCCAGAAACGATTGAACTTGAAAAACAGCGCAAGCATTAAGAGCGACGAAAGATATGCCCACGTCGACGGCGCTACTCTGACATAGATAAATGGAAAGGTATCCATTAGCTCGCATATTTTCCAGAATCAAACATCTATCGCAATTTTGCCATTTTTAGTCATTGAAGACAAAGCAATCAGTGATTTCGAGTAGTTTAACCCGTTCCAATCGAAGCACAATGATTAAAACACGACCCCAATCGCCTAACTATCATCCAGTACCAGCGTAACCAAGTCACTTCATGTCGCCAATCAATCGAATTCAGGTCTAATCAAGAAAACGTTGGTTTTTTAAGCTCAACCAAGATTTCTTTTTTCGATTGTTAGCCAAAATCCACGGCTTCACTCTGCCGCTGCCCCAATTATCTCCCGTTGGGATAAATTTAGAGATAATAGAGAATCAAAAATACGCCAAGTAAAACAGCGGCCCAAAACGCCATCGAACTGGTCGACCAGGTGCTGCCAAGCCAGCCTTGAGCGCTACATGATTTTGAAAGCCAAGTTAGAAATCGCTTAATCATCGCCAGGCAAGCAACCCGGAACAGGGAATCGACAAGCCGAACTAGTTTTCCGATATGGGCAAACAATCGTGGCAGCAATCGTCGATAAACCCAGTCCGTATCGAGATTGGTCGATCGGATTTCCGCAGGATAAAGATTGGCTTTCATTAGGAACACAAATGCAAGCGCTGCGAACAACAATAGCTGGAACTGCATAATGACGTGCGCTGCCGTGTACGGCTCGTAATGTGTGTCAAAGGGCAGCATGTCGTAAAGTGGCTGGTAATAAACTCCGATCGCAATGCAGCAGAAAGACGCAATCGCCATTGCCGTTAACATATTCCATGGCGCTTCCTTGACTCGCTTACCAGAGTCATGGGCAAAAAAAGCGAAGAATGGAATCTTGATTCCCGAGTGCTCCATTACACCTGCAGACGCAATTAACAAGATAATCCATACGGCAAACATCTGCTCATGACCAGCCGCTGAGATGATCATTGATTTACTCACAAAACCGCTAAGCAACGGAAATCCTGCAATTGCTCCGCCGCCTATCATGCAAAACACCGTTGTGAAAGGCATTGATTTATGGAGCCCACCGAGTTCCGTCGCTTTGGTAGTACCCACACGAAACAACACCGCACCCATCGACATAAACAAGAGTGACTTGTAAATGATGTGGCAAAAAGCATGAGCGGCGGTTCCATTAAGTGCCAACTCTGTTCCGATGCCAATTCCAACGACCATAAAACCAAGCTGATTGTTGAGGCTGTAGGCCAACACCCTTCGAAGATCATTTTCAATAACAGCAAATACAATCGGAAAGAGTGTCATTGCGCAACCAATCCAGATCAATTCCTCTAAGCCCGCGAACCCGCGAGCAAGAGAATAAATTGCCAGCTTCGTAGTAAACGCACTTAAAAATACGGTTCCGGTGGCGGTTCCATTAGGATAGGAATCCTGCAGCCAATTATGGAGCAGTGGAAAAGCTCCTTTAATTCCAAAGGCTATCAAAATCAGTAGCGGACCAAATCCCAAGTCGCTGATCGCGCCTCGCTGCCCCGGTTCTAATCCCAGAAAGTTCTCAAATACCAACGAACCCGTTTGTTGAAAATGAATAATTGCCCCGGAAAGTAAAAGCACTCCAGAGGTGACCTGAATAATCAAGTATCGCATCCCTGATCGATAGGCCGTTTCTGTTCCATTGGCCCAGATTAGAAAGACACTCGATACAGCCGTCAGTTCCCAGCACACAAAAAGGGTTATCAGGTCGCCGGCACAACAAGCGGCGATTGCGCTACCGGCATAAATCATTCCGGCAACGTGTTGTTTCGTATCCTTCACATGAAGTGCATAAATGGAAGCGGTAATCGCGGCCAAGTGAAACACTAAACCGAAAATCCAACTCCACCGATCAATTCGAACAATGCTTAAATCTTGGCCGAATAAATTTAAAGTTACTGCGTGAAAATCAGGAGTCGTCCAAAAGGCAACCAGGCTTAAGCTAGATAAAACCAACGCTCCCCAAGCGCTCAACCGTTGCCCCAAAAGCGGTAGCAACAAAGCGCCGAGAACCATGATCAGACCTGGAGGAAGATTATGAATCATAATAATCCTCATCTCGCATAATGACCAAACGCAAACCGGTTCCTAAAAAAACAACGGCGACAAACGCAGCAAAACCAAACATTGCCTCGAATCCAAACACCTCTTCGACTGCGAATTCAGCTGGATGCAAGTGAGACGCCCCATCATGAGAAGACTCACCATGCGTATGTTCATCGTGCGATATTTCGTCATGAGCGCCATCATCATGCGAAGCTTCGACGTGCGAAACTTCGACATGCTTTTCCGCAAACAAAGGAGCCCACCAAAGC
>JAPOIJ010000168.1 GCA_029979005.1 Planctomycetota bacterium
AAAATCCTGCGAATTCTCGACGTTTTGGGGGGGCGGTGATACCTTTGGCTGATCACTTTGTTCTTCTGGGCGAACTTCGTCTTGAGATTTAGGTTTGATTTGGATCGGTGCAATAAACTCTTCAGCTGCTAGCGGATCGGCCAGCTTTACGGCCTCTGTGGGACTCTCACTTGGAGCGCCAGGTTGTTTTTGGCAACCGATTAGTTGGAAAATGTAAAACCCAAAGCAGGCAATCCAAATGAAACGAACGTGCCAACGATTCAAGTTGAAGCCATTCGTGATTTGCCGCGCCGAATTGATATGATTTACAAACATTTCATCCCGCTAGCAATGATTGCTAAAGATTTCCGAATCAGCGGATGGAACCCTAGCCCATCGGAACTGGCATGACATAATCCCATGCCGGTTTTAATTCCAGTTGCTGACAGCGATCCATTACAAATTGCCGTGGCTCCTCACGGGAGAGACACAGGCCCAAAAATTTACCGCCGCCCAGCCAACGGATTGGGCTTACTACTCGCTGGGAAAAATTCCCTTTTGAATCAACATAGCGAAAGGTGACCACCAAATCATCGTAATTTTGAATTGATTTTTGAATTTTCTCTTTCAACGGAAATCCTCCTAATGATGTTTTCGCTTCGATAATTTGAGTATCGCCTCAGCAAAAGACACGTTAGGTCAATTCCATCGAATTAATTAATTTATTTTGATGTTCCTTCAAGCGTCTTCAAACACAATAAAGCCCGTCCGTGAGTTGGCTCCAATTCAAGGCAGCGAGTAAATGATATCGCAGCCGCATCTGTCATTCCAAGCCCAAGTTCCGAGCGACCGAGTAGATAAAACGCCTCGGCCGACTCCGGATTGTACTTTACCGCGAGACTCGCCTGTTTATTCGCCAGTTCAAATTCCTCTAAGAGAATTCCCTCTTTAGCATATAGCTCCGCTCCAACTGCCTGATACAGCAAACTTTTCTGTTTATCTGCTAGTTGCCCGCCATAGAAATCAGCGACTCGTTTGCAGCAATCTCGTGCAGATTTGTCGCTGTTAATATCAATTCCTTGTTTCCATGCCTCTAACGCCAATTCGTCATCCCCGCGCATTTTCCGAACATCTCCAAGCGTCAATAAAATACTAGAGCTAGGGCCAAAACGTTCAATTCGTTCTTCAATCAGTTCGAGCGCCTCTTTCACACGCCCGACGAAAATATCTAGCTTGATAAACGAATCGTGCACCATGAGGTCGAATTCTTGGTCAAGCACCTCTTTTACCTTGGTTCGGGCGACACGATTTTCATGCTGCGCCACCTTAGCCATCGCTTCTTTGGCTTTTAGGTAAAAACCAAACTTGGAATTATTTTCCATGAGGCGGCTTCGCTGTTCACCAAACGGGGATTTTATCCGCACCCATTTGCTGTCGGCTTCAATGCTCTGCTTTTCAGCTCCGGCCACATTGCCCCGCTTCAACTCAATTTGTGATCTTAATACGAACGTCTGAACGGTTCCTTTTTCGGCACGAACAACCTCGGTCAGTAACGTTTCTGCTTCATCCAGCTCGCCCAATCGGTAAAGAATTTTTGCCAATTCGAATTTGGCCAAGGGAATCTTTACCGCCTTTCGAAAGGCAATTTCCGCATTTTCAGGATCTTCGTTGCGTAAATGATTGCGGCCGATAAAGTACATCGCATCGGCCGCTTTTGGATGGCCCAATTCTATCGCCCTCTGGAATTCCGCATTGCCCTCAACAACCTGACCGACTCTCGAGAGACAAAACCCATTGTCGAAGGCAACCCAAGGGGACTCCGGCATTAATTCCGCTGCTCTAGCAAACGTTGCTTTGGCTTCAGCGTAATAACCGGCCGCCATATAAGCTTGGCCAAGCCAATGCCAATCCTCGGGTTCCTTGGTGGTGTCTCGAAAAAAGGTGAGGTCCTCCTCCGTAAAGGAATCAACCACAGCGAGGTTGGGTTGGGGAGGAGTTGGCTGAAAAGCCTTTTGGTAGTACAGGTAACCGAAGACAATGCACTCAATAGCAATGACTACGAGAGTTATAGAAATTTCGCGCCGCATTTACTTTGCCCTCCCTGGATTAAGGAAAGCATCGATACTACCGAATTTCGTATAAGGCCGACGGAAGTGAAAACTGCCGGTAACAATATCTGCGGTACCATCGTTGTTGATGTCGCCGCAAGCAACGCAGGAAAGCTGAATAGGATCGCTCGCAACCTGCCAAGTTTTAAAGTTTTGATTCCCGTCATTCTCTAGCCAGACGACACTTGCGGCCTGATCTTGAGACCAGTCATTAAACATAGAAACTGCAGCGACATCGATATCGCCATCTCCATCGAAATCTGCTGGTGCAACACCGTAAATGCCGCCGACCGAAGCAATCTGATGTGCTTCAAAAGTCCAGTCGCCCTTGTTTTCTAACCATTTGACGCCGTGCCACGGTTGAGCGGCATTGTTGATGAGTTCAAGGTTGTCTCCAAGAGCGATCAGGAAATCCTGATCCCCATCCTGATCTAAGTCGGTTGCCACCATTCCTGCCGTGCCGAGGTCAAAATTGGATGATGAAAAAATCCAATGCCTTTTTGCGTTAACCAATCCATCCCCGGGGTTTTCGAACGCAATAACTTCCTCCTCTTCTTGCGAGACCAACGCAGCAAAATCTAAATCACCATCATTATCGAAATCCCCAACGGGAACATGGATCGCCCCCGAAATGTTCATTAGTTCATGATCCGTGAAATTCAAGTTGCCGTCGTTCTCCAAATAAAGGATTTGACCTTGCAAGAGTCCGCCAAATACGGCGACAACTAAATCCAAATCGCCGTCGTTATCAAAATCGCCGTGTTGCGCGTCGGTGACTCTCCTGACGCTGTCTAAAATATCGATCGTTTCAAACACACCATCGTTGTTTTTGAGTAGACAGACACGACCAACCAAGTCATTCGTTGGCTGAATTCCCCCAATACAGCTCACGAGGTAATCGATGTCTCCATCGCCATCAAAATCGACCGGATTGACTCCGCCTGGCCCCGGCAGCAGACGATCCTGGTTAATGACGGTTTCACTCCAGCTACCATCCGCTTCATGGCTTAACCGCGTGACTTGCCCTGTCCGGCAATCAGCTGCGACCACATCCATCCAATCACCTTCAGCTGAGGGCAGCAGTTTGAGGTTCGCGTAAAGCTGGCCGAATTCCGGATTAGGCACCAACGATTCACGGTTAAACTCAATTTCGGAGGGATCGAAGTTTGCCTGAATCCGCTCCACATCGATTGGTTTACCGCGCGCCTGTATTTTGCCATTGAAAATATAGAAAACAGCCGGGATAACGAGCATCGAAACCACCAGCGCGGCAGCCAAGGGTCGGTTCTTCTCTCTTCCTGAATTCAAGATGGATCCCACCTATTAATGAATATAGTTACTAACGCTATTTAATCCGCTTGTTAATCAACATGTTAACATTGCTCGCGATTGGCACGTAGGCATTTTGAAATGATTTCTAGTTGAATCAATAATTGCCCCATAAAATCCAATCTTTTGCTTCATCCATCTTGAGACGCCAACGAATATCAGCCTTGGTATCCCTTTAATACTCTACTTCAAGCTCCTAGATCTTTGAATTACGCGAAAATGGCGAAACCGGTTCATGCGGTGTAAAGAGCGGATTTCGCGTAAATAATTGGAGGCCAGCTGGTTAACAAGCACCTTTACAAGAATCAGCCACCTATTTGATACATCGCGCGCTCGGGCCGAACAAAACGTCCGCTGTTGGATCCATGGCCAAGTTTCTTATGATGGATGCCTAGGCGGATTCGTTTTTCAATATCCTCATCTGAGGCATCGGATCGAATCAATTCTTTAAGATCCCACTCTTCAGTTGAAAATAGACAATTTCGTAATTTCCCTTCTGAAGTGATCCGCATTCGATCACACGATTGGCAAAATGGCTCCGTAACAGAATCAATAAATCCAATCGGCGGTCCTTGATTCGAAACTTGAAAATCAGTTGCCGGTTGACTAGAGCGATCACGCGCGACCGGTGTAAGCGATCCAAAATTCTCTTCAATTATTTCTCGTAGCATCGCACCGGTGAAAACCTGCTGGTTTTCCCAAGCTTGATCTCCATCTAGCGGCATAAATTCAATAAACCTTAAATGAAGGTTTTGTCGTTGCGCCCATGAAACCAGAGGCACCACTTCAGTTTCAGATATTCCCTTAACGGCAACAGCGTTGATGCGCAGGTTTTCGAAACCCGCATTGATCGCAGCGTCGATTCCAGCCAGCACTTTATCGAGTGCGTCTCTACGAGTGATCTCTTTAAATTTTTCGCGGTCGATCGAATCTAAGCTGACGTTGATGCGGTCTAAACCACTGGCCTTGAGTTTTACTGCCTGATCGACCAACAAGATTCCATTGGTTGTCAGTGCAACTTCATCAATTCCAGGAATCGACTTTAACAACCCCACCAAATTCCAGATTTCCGATCGCACAAGCGGTTCTCCACCAGTTAGGCGCACTCGGCTAACTCCCTGTCGGGCGAGTATCTCGACGACTCGGTGAATTTCCTCGAAGGAAAGAATACTATCCTGTGGAAGAAATTTTACATTTTCCGGCATGCAGTAAAAACACCTGATGTTACAACGATCAGTAACACTAATGCGCAAACTGCAATGCTCCCGTCCGAAGGTATCCACAATAGGTGACATCTGCAATTTAGATTTCGCGGTTTGATTGAGATTCACAGCCTAGCCCCCTCCCTCAATCGAATTGAGATCCTTGGGAGAGGGACGCGGTACTCCATTAGGATGCACCCATTCAGTCTTTCCATCAGCCCAAAATTCTTTTTTCCAGATTGGAACCTGTATTTTCAGCTCATCGACCAGCCACGCGGCTGCCTCGAAACTCTCCTTTCGGTGCCCGGTGCTAACTGCGACTGCGATGCTCGCCTCGCCAAGCTCTACCACACCAATTCTGTGGACGACAGAACACTGTTCAATGTTCCACTTAGATTCCGCAATATCGACCAGTTGCTGAATCTTCTCGACAGCCATTGACTCATAGCACTCATACTCGAGTTGAATCGTCTCCTTATCGCCGGTGAATTGCCGCGTCGTCCCGACAAACAAGACACTTGCACCGGCTAAATTCGACTTCACTGAATTCAGGACCTTTGAAGTATCAATTGTTTTATCCGTAATCAAAATCATCTACTGTTTATTCCTAACACCAATCGACCCCACCAACACTAGCCAAGTCGAATTACTATCTCGAAAATAAAAAATGACTAACCACCGCTCACCGGTGGAATTAAAGCGATCTCGTCACCTTCGCAAACCACGCTTTCGTCGGTGGCGAACTCACGATTCAATGAAACCGCCGACCGCATAATAAGCTCGCTCATATTCGGATAATCATCAGAAACCATCCGCTTCATCTCTTTGACTACACAGCCAACAGGAACATCAAGCGTGAGCTCTCCGGTGTCATTCATTTCGCGAGCGGCAGCAAACAATTTAATCTTTATATTCATGAGATAACCAAATCACCACTACGCCGACTAAGTAAGTTGTCTAGCTCCGGCATCAGACCGTACGCCAGCGCTAGAATTTTAATTGGGTGAACCGTCGGCTTGGTCGTTCCCTGTTCCATTTGAATTTTGCACGTACTACATTCGGTCGTTCCGGCAATAATGTGAGTACTACGCATCGCATTAATCAGCGTGAAGCCCATTTTCAAACTATTGAGATAGTTCTTCTTTTTCAATCCATAAGTTCCGGCCATGCCGCTACACCCTTTTTCCAATAACTCAACCTGAAGGCCCGGGATCAGTCTGAGCAGTTTCATGGAAGGCACCTCAGTTCCTAAAGCACGCTGGTGACAGGGCAAATGATAGCCAATCGATGCATTGATTGGTTTAAAATCAAGTTCGAGATCGCCCGATGAGTGCAGATCCAGCAAAAAGGATGCGGCGTCTTTCGTATTTTCCGCCACCAGAATAGCATCCGGATCATCGAGCAAGCTAAGGTATTCATGTTTTAGCGCCAATGCCGCGGACGGTTCGGTAGTCACGATCTGATAGCCTTGGCGAACCCACTCCGCTAACAACTCAACGTTTTTTTGTGCGAGTCTTTTTGCCCTCACAACTGCACCATCCGAAATCAATGACATCCCGGAAACATTTTGGCCACCGGGAACGACGACATCGATTCCATTGTGTTTTAGAACTTTAACAAACGCCTTGCCGAGTTCTACATCATTCCAGTTAACGAAAGCATCGACGAAGAACACGATTTTGCGAGATTGCTGAGTTGATGGCCGATTTAATTTCTGGCGATTTGCCCACCGGCTAAAGCTGGTACGCGAAAAGGACGGCAATTTTCGGCCCTGTGCGATTCCAATTGCCTTTTCCAATACCCAGCGAGAAGTTCGATTTTGCAGAAGCCGGTTGGTCAATGACGGCATCTGACCGGCAATTTCGTAGAGCCAATCAAGACGCATCAAGAGCCAATCAGACAGTTTTAATCCATTTGCCGAAAAGTACTGGGCTTTCGCCTCTACCATCAATTTTGGAATGTCTACACCAGCAGGACATTCGAAACGACACTGATGGCAATTTATGCAAAGATCGGCTGTCTGCTTGAATTCGTCAGTCGCCATCGATTTTTCATCGAGAGTACCTGTTAGCACGCCCCGCATTAAATTCGCTTTGGCCCGAGGTGAACTCTCCTCAAGTGGCGCAAGGCGAAAAACCGGACACATTCGTTCCGCGGGCGCATTCGATCGGCAGCGACCGCAACCATTACAATTTCTTGCTGCTAAAGCGATTTGAGGTAGCTGCCAATTCAATTCTGGCTCCAGAATCGGCAACGCACCTGCTTTGGTCGGCTTTGTCTTTTTGGGTTTGGTGATCCAACTGCGGGCCTCCTCTTTCCGCTGATCTTGTTTTTCGCCATCCGAAACAACGGTTTCATCGACCTCTGGCGTGACGCCTAAGAACGAAGAGTTGACGGTGACTGGGCGGATATTATCTCCCAGACCAGAAAATGGGTGGCCGACGATCTTACCGGGGTTAAAGATATTACCCGGGTCAAAAATACGTTTTACATCTGAAAACACGTTGTAAAGCGAGCCATATTGGCGCCTCAGGAACCACGTTCTGCTTAGACCATCGCCGTGCATCCCACTGATCGTCCCGTTGTTTTCCAATACCTGCTCGAACAGTTGATTAGCAAGCCGATGCATCTTCGCTATTTCACTACTATCGGAAAGGCTCATGAAAGGACGAATGTGAATCGTCCCTTGAGGTGCATGACAAAAAATGGAGGCAGTGACCTCGTTGTCATTTAATATCTTGTGTACCGAAGAGAGAAACGCGGGGATCTTAGATGGATGAATAGCGATGTCTTCGACAAACGGAAGCGCTCGCTTATCCCCTCTTAACCTGTACAGGGTCGGAACTACTCGTCGGACAATTCTCCATAAAAGGTCTCGTTGATCTTGCTGAGTTGCTAATCTAACTTCGTAAGCTAACTTCTTTCGCCGCTGAATGCGTGTAACCAGATGATCCAGTTTCGACCTTAACTGCGATTCATCCGACGCCTGATACTCGACCAACAGCATTGCTTCCGCATCGGCAGGCAACAACCTCTGAAATTCACTATTTGTTTCACGCGCGAGAGACAAAAGTCGCCGGTCAAGCAGGTCGCAAGCGGAAACCCCCATTTTGTTGATTTCGACTGCGGCTGAGGCAGCTGAATCAAGGCGGTGAAAAAACAGCAGGGCTACACCACGATGACGCGGAATAGGCTCCGTTTTTAGCGTGGCTTCGGTAATGATGCCCAGCGTTCCCTCGCTCCCAACCAACAGTCGGGTCAAGTCAGTATGCCCCTCTTGTTGCACATCAAAGAGATTATAACCCGCTTGATTTTGCTTGGTTTGCGGACAGTGCTCGGCAATTAATTCTTCATTGGAAGTGATGACCCGCCGGACTCGCCCCGCTAACAATTGGCCTCGAAGGCTTGGGAATGTTTTCGAAATTGACGCGTTTTCTTTGGAATCAAATTCAACTACCTCACCCGTCGATAACACCATCTGCAATCGCATAATGTTATCGCGGGGAGCGCCATATTTGACCCAATGACTTCCTGAGGTGTTCATCGCCAACGTTCCGCCAATGGTCGTCACGTTTCGCGTTGCAGGGTCGGGGCCAAATAGCTGACCGTGAGCTTTTAGATGACGATTCAAATCACCGATTACCACACCGGGTTGAACCGTTACCGTATCTTTTCCGACCGACTGAATCTTTCGCATCGAATGGGAAAAATCGAGGATTAACCCCTGCCCGACACAGGCCCCGGCGACATTGCTTCCTGCACCGCGGGGAATCAAGGAAATCTGATTCTCCGCCGCGTACTGCACACACGCAACGACATCAGCGGTACTAGCTGGTCTGACAATACCCAACGGTTGAATCTCATAGATACTGGCGTCACTAGCATACATTTGAAGAAAAGTTGCATCGCAATGCACTTCTCCCTCAATTAAACCGCTTAGATCGGCTTGTATTCTTGCGCGTTCAGGATCCATTAACGTTGATCGTTTAACTTGCTATCTAAAACTTGATTTTCGACTCGCGAGCATTACAAAAGGTATGCCCGTGGATATGTCCCGATAAACATAGAGAATTTGAAGCAAACGCGCTCCGGTTGGCGTATGTAAATCGATCCCTTATTTTATCGTATTGGCTTCCTTAGCAACGGGGCAGACTTCAATTTGCGTCAGAAACATCGAGAAATAGTTCACAAAACCCATGATTTAGGCAGAGTTTAAGAAACGACCATGAAACAAGTGCTCTTAATGCGTCATGCAAAATCATCCTGGGCCGATGGTGGCATTACCGATTTTGAACGCCCGCTCAATAAACGTGGAAAACGAGTGGCACCGAATATGGCCAAATACCTAGCTAGTCAACAAGCCGCTCCCGAGCTGATCATTTCTTCGCCTGCCGCACGCGCCGCAGCGACCGCCAATATGGTAAG
>JAPOIJ010000249.1 GCA_029979005.1 Planctomycetota bacterium
CGGTGGTTAGAGATTCCAATTACCCATGATATTGTGCGACTTAAAACCGTGTTTACATGGTTTGCAATCGCGTTGCTAAGCGGAACTTTTGTTTGGAAAATTACCGGCCAAACAAATCTTAGTATTGCTGGAATGCTCTTGGTAATGCTGCATCTGGAAAAGTTAGGGTTAGAACCAGCCCATCCACAGGAGGTCATTTCACTTTTAGCTGCGGTCGGATTGATCTCATTAAAACCGAAACAATCAGTGATGTTGTTGATCGCGGGCCTTTGTGCCGCATTCGCCGGCCTGATAAAGCTTAATGTGGGTGCGACTTTGGCCGCCGGTTTTTTGTTTGCGGTAACCTGGAACCATCCAAATGTAAGCCGACATGACAAGGTGTTAAAATCGATAACCACCGTTTTATGCTGCAGCATTTCAGTAGCCATTGGCTGGTTGGTTTGGAAAAAAGTTTCCGGGGGAGCGGAACCAAATGGATTGTTGTTGCCATTGGCTTTATTCCTATCCACGGTAACTGTGTGCTGGATCGCCAAGCAGAATCAGTCAGTCAATGAGAACACCCAAACAGAAAAAGAAAAAACGACCAGACTTAAAGACTTTTACTGGGTCATCATCGGTGGCGTATCAGGCACTGTTTTGGTTGTTATTTGGTCGATGCGACATGGAAACAGTTTACGTGAAATTCTCTGGGGGATTTTACTTCAACATTCATTTATGGCGGAATCGTTCTATCAGCCATTACGATTTCAAACACTGGCACTTTTAGCTGCGACGATAACCTTTTTGCTTGTCGTTTCGTATCTTTGGTTGAAAACATTCAAATCAAAATCAGCTAATAGACTACTGCCGTGGTTAATGACAATTCCGGGAATCACTTTGGTGATTACAGCAGTGTTGTCGATGGTAAGTTGTTTTCAACCAATCGAGCATGGCTTAAGTTTGAGAGGAGCAGCGAGCTTCCTCGCCATTACCGGTCCAATGGTAATGCCGATCATTTTGATTCATCAAACGTCTACTGCTCGGTTAGCGGTCGCAATGAGCGGTTGCCTGTTTCCAGTGCTTGTGTTTCCTACACCCGGAACTCAGGTATCGCTGGGTACGATACCAGTTATTATTGGATTGCTAATTGGTATCTCGGATGCCGCACAATTCAAATTGGAATATCAAGACTTTTCAAAAACAATTGTTCGTTATTTGGGATGGAGCCTTGCGCTGGCGATGGTAGGGTCTACTGTTGTATTCTCAACTCGCTGGATTCAACAGGTACCACTTAATCAACCGGGGTGTAACTGGGTAAGACTAGAAGCGAGTCGAGCTATCGAAGAACAACAGGTCGCTGCAGCAATTAGAAATGCGCCTGGTCAAGTGTTAGCTTTTGCAACACATAACCACAATCGGTTTTTCTTTTGGACAGATAAAACTCCAGCAACCGCCATCAATCCAACCTTTTGGCCGTGGATGTTGACCGATGATCAATCGGAAAAAATTATGCGAGCTCTATCCGATGAGAAACAGATTTGCGTAGTGAGAGATGAGTCCGGTGATTTAATAGATGGCGAGCCTGATCTAACATCAATTCTTTCAAAAGAATTAAGTGAAGGTTGGAAACTACTAACCGAAATAGGCCATTGGAAAGTAGGTGTTCGAACCAAATCGACAAGCGCTAACTTGAACAATTGAATCAACGAACTTTACTAGTTTTCACTAAACTGGTTTAAAATATCCGAGATGATCTCAATTGTATCTTCAATTTCCTCGGTTGTGTTGCTTACGCCCAGGCTGATACGGACAGAGTTCTCGACGATGGCCTTTTCCAGGCCCATTGCGACGAGTACAGGAGATAGTTCACTGCTACCGCTCGCACAGGCGGAGCCTGTGGATATCGCCAACCCTTTCATGTCGGCAGCCATCAAAAAGGATTGTCGGTCAACGTTTGAGAATGACAAATTACTAACATGTGGTAAGCGGTTAGCTTTGGCTCCGTTAACGACTAGATCAGGAAACCGGCTTAATAATGTTTTTTCGAGATGATCTCGCATAACCAAAACATTTGAATAGTAATTTGTCGCGTTTTCATGAAAGGCCTCTAGTGCAGTTTCCATACCCGCAACAATAGCAACGTCTTCCGTTCCGGGCCGCAATGCCATTTGTTGGAAACCTCCAAATTGCAATGGTTGCGGCGTTAATCCGTGCCTTAAAACCAGGCCTCCAATTCCACGAGGACCCCCAAACTTGTGTCCCGTGAACGATAGTGCATCAACCGAAAGCTCTCGAAAATGAACCGGGATTTTACCGACTGCTTGAACGGCATCGGTGTGACATAAAATTTTTCTATCTCGACAAAACCGAGCCACCTCATTTACTGGCTGCACCACACCAGTCTCATTGTTCGCCAACATTAGGCTAACAAGTTTTGTGTTGTCCTTAATCATTGTTTGGAGCTTTTCAACACAGCAGACGCCGTCCGAATCTACCGGTATTTTATCGACTGAATGTCCCAGCCTAAGGAGCTGCTCCGCAGCACCAATTACACTCGGATGTTCAATGGAAGAAACAAGAATATGTAGAGGGGAAAAAACAGAGGTACCGTTTTTTGCATTTGAATCAAGAGTATTTACCAGGCCGAGTATTGCCAGATTATTGCTCTCGGTTCCGCCGCTGGTAAAAATTAATTGGTCGGTATCCATCCCCGAAGTTTTTGCCCCGAGAAAATTAGCAATTTTTCTGCGAGAGTCTTCTAGATGTTTGCGAGCCAGCTGACCGGGTCTATGTTGACTTGCAGGGTTTACAAATCCAGCGGCGAAACATGCGGTCATTCTATCGGCAACCTCCGGCAGCATCGGCGCGGTGGAGTTGTGGTCTAGATAAATGAATTTTTTCATTGCGCCATTTCTTTAACACCAGAACTGGCAATCGCATCTAAGAGATTTTGTGCCTCCACAGACGACTCTGCTTCGAGCGATAATTGCAGCCGAGCCCTCGCCCGCTCCAACCTGCCTAAGTCGTAATCTATCTTAGCTAAATCTAAATATGCCTGGGCGACCAGTGTATTCAGCTCATCACTGAATTCGGTTGGATTTTTGGGACAATCATTTAAAGCGAATTCCATAATTTCGGGAATCTTTAAGTAGGTCTCCTGCTGGGCCATCTCAATGATATGAGGCCAAAAAAGAGGAGCTAGATCAGGGTGCTTCTGGTTCCATACCACAAAGACCTCCAAATTATTTGAATTAGAGTAATTCTTCAGTTCGAGATAATGAGTTAGAAATCGGGCGTCACACTCAGGAGGAAGCAAAGATCTTGAGAGGTTTTGTTCTGAAATTAAATGCCAGTTTTTTGCAGTCGCGTTTGTCGGCAGAACACCAAGGTCGATGAGTTCCTGTTGGATATCAGGGTTTTCGTCGACCGTCGTTTTTTTCGCGATGACCCAATCTAAATACGGTACTTTGTTGTATCTAAAACTTCGAATCGAAAAATTATCTGGTGAAAATTCTCTACCCTCGACGCTACCGTTGGAAACGAGAATTAATAAACCAACGATCAGACCGAGTGCGGTGATGATTAGAACAGCAATCAGTCCGGGAAAAAGTTTCGAGAGAGTCATGGTTTTTTGAAAGACAATGTCGCGATAAGGACATCAAAGAGCTAGGAAATAATTGATTCAATTATAACAAGGATGTACCGATAAGCGTTGATTTCAAGTAATTCTAAGTGTTTTTGCTGCATTAGATATTCCACAAATACAGGCTTGTCGTTTCGGTTCGATTGCTCAATAATCACGAAACTTTTTGTCGGACATTCGTGCAGTATTTTTTAATATTTGCCGATATTTGCGGATAGTTGTTAGTACGATAAGTACTCACTTGGGAAGACCACTCGAACAAGCATTGGCGCCGTATTTTGGATCCTATTGAACCACAATCAGAATTGCGAATAAATGACGATTTGTCGCAATCGGTCCACAAATGGCCAACCGACGAGAAATCCCGTCGCAGGCGGCTTGAAGCCGTCCTGTTCATGTCACGAACACCTCTGCCAAGTCGAAAATTGAGCCAGTTGGCTGATCTGGAAGATGGTACCCAGGCAAGAACTATGATTAAGGAGCTGAACCAGCATTACGATGAAATTGGTCGAGCGTTTCATGTAAAGCAGGTGGCAGGCGGTTATCAGCTACGAACTCGTCCACAATTCTCTGACTGGATAGGCAGGTTAGAGCACACTCCAAAAGCAACACGACTCTCCGCCCCTGCTTTAGAAACGTTGACTGTCGTGGCTTATCGCCAACCGATCATAAAAGCCGAAATAGAGGCGATCCGCGGTGTGAGTTGCGGCGAAATGCTTCGACAGCTATTGGAGAAAAACCTAATCAAGATAGCTGGAAGAAGCGAAAAATTAGGCCGCCCGTTTCTCTACGCGACATCCAAAGAATTTTTAGCTCACTACGGGCTCAACAGTCTCGCAGACTTGCCGCGAGCCAAACAACTTTCAGGACAAGGGTTGCCTCAATGGGCTTCCTCAGATCAAAATCACGAAGTTTCAACACCTAGTCACGAAGGTATTCAAACACTTCATACCCAAGTGCCCGGAAGCGAGCACGACGACGCGCAAATTAAGGAGGAAGAATAATGACCTTGATGTTAGATTCAAAAGATGAGCAACTTGGACAGCGCGAACCAGATTTCTCGCAACTAGCGATGGAACAGCAATCAGCTTCCTTTTTCGGTGGCCTTAATTTAACCACAATTAAGTTTGAAGACGAAGAATATGAATACGAAGATGAGGAAGACGCCGACGAGGAATATGAAGAATTAGAAGAAACTGACGACGGCGAGTACGAAGAAGAGGACGGCGAGTACGAAGAAGAGGACGGCGAGTACGAAGAAGAAGACGGCGAGTACGAGGAAGAAGACGGCGAGTACGAAGAAGAAGACGGCGAG
>JAPOIJ010000084.1 GCA_029979005.1 Planctomycetota bacterium
AGACGTCAAGGCATTTTTTGAAGGGGTAGCTCCGGATGGAATTCCAGGGCGTGAATCGATGCTAGATCACGTTCATCCAACCATTTTCGGGCACCAACAAATTTCTGAGTTGTTGTTACTGGAGATGATTGAACAGGGATGGGTTGATTCGAGTACTGGCCAGCGAGATTGTGGAGACGTGTTTAGAGAGCACCTGAGCGCATTGCCCTTCATTTATTTTGAATTGGGCAAAGATCGACTCGCTGGCCTGAAACGCTGGGCTGAAGGAAAGGTGACTCGCGAGCGGCCAACTGAATAAGGCTGTCTATGCGAGGGTGAGTTAAAATAGTTGTTCTAGATCGCCTTGCGAATTGACGCGAAACGGTAGCCAGTGGATTGCGTAATTAATGATCGAAATGTCGCTCTTGCGAGGCGCTAACTGATGCTCTGTGTATTTGAGGTTCTCAACGGTCAGCTTGCTGTTCAGGCGATTAACGTCTTCTTCGAATTCTTGATTCAAAGCTTTGATTTCGGACTCAAGTTCCTTGAGCTTTTCCTCGGCTCGTCGAATATCTGATTTTTCTTTCGAGGACCTGCTAAAAGAGCGAACAGACGAAGATGCATTGCGGGTCGAGCGGCGTCCCATCAAGACACCAACGAGTGTGGTTCCGAGGGTTGTCATTAAAGAGGTGCGGCTCTGTTGATACTGTTCGGTTTGGATTTCAACTTTTTCTTCGGCTCGTTTAATTTTATCTTCGAGTGCGGCGAATCGTTTTTCATGTTTTTGCCGAAGTTTATTTACTTCGCTGTCGCGATGCTCGGATGCCATTTGTTCAATTCGCACCTTGAATTCCCCAAGCGTTTCTTCCGCATGGGAGTATTGTTTCAGTTCTTCACATTTCCATAGTTTGAGTTCGTGTTTTTGGTACAAGAAGTCAACGAGAGATTTTTTCCATTGAGTGTAATTCTTTGAGACTTGTAGGTCGGGAACCGGGGGCGAGAGAGCGAGTTCAGGTGTTGCGGTCGACTTGGTATTGAAGGTTTCTGAAACCTGTTGAGATTTTTCCCAGACATCGTTGGGCATGTCCCCCGCGTGAATAAAGGTCAATAAAGACCGGTCGAGCCACTGGTCGATCTTGTAAGAGGCTCTGACGTAATGTAATCGTCCGGTAGCGAGAAGCCCCGGTTCATAGACAACGCGGTCAGTTGGATCTACGGTGCTTGAGGGTTGGACAATGAGTTGCGGTATGGAACTTGGAATCATTGCCTGGATTTGTGTGGCTGTCAGGGTTGGGGATTGCTGGACGGTGGAGCTTGGAAGCTGGGCGGGCGATGGAGCTGCGGGCGCAATTGTTTTTTCCTGTGATTCGGTGTTTTCCTGGGAGGTGTCTAGTTGGGTTAGTTTTTGCAATTGTTTACGCGTCAGTGGGCCTCGAAGGTAGGACATCGCCCATCGAGTTTCGAATAGAACGGGGTGGCTCTCGTGAACATTGTTCATGAGAAATACACGACTTCCAAGTCCGGCGAGAGTTTTCTCCATTTGTCCCCGATCGAATTGAGATCCGGCGTGTGTAGACGCTCCCTCAAGCCCTTCTAGGACTCTCATTTTATCTCGTTCAGTTTGAAGACGTCCCAAAAACCAAGTGCCTGCATTTGATAGCCCTTTGTAGTCAAGGTCGACTGGATTCTGAGTGGCGAGGATGCAACCCAGGCCGTAAGCGCGAGCCTGTTTTAGCAAGGTCAACATGGGTTGTTTCGATGGAGGGTTTTTGGAAGGAGGGAAATACCCAAAGACCTCATCCATGTACAGGATTGCCCGCAAGCTTGAAGTGCCAGCCTGAGATCGCATCCACGTGATCATTTCGTTGAGAATGAGCGTTACAAAGAACATGCGTTCATTGTCTGACAAGTGTGCAATTGAGATGATTGAAATACACGGTTTGCCAGAATCGGTATGCAACATTTTCTTAATGTTGATTGATTCTCCTTGCATCCAACTGGAAAAGGACGGCGACGCTAGGAGGTTGTTGAGTGTCATCGCCAGTGCTTGGCGGTCTTTTTTGGAGAAAAAGTCCTCTAGCTCTAAAACCCCAAACCGTTCGAATGGAGGGTCTAGGATTTGTTGGATCAACTGGGCAAGATCTAAGTCCTGTTGCTGTTTCCAATAGTGGTCGAGAATTTTAGAGATCAGGATGTGCTCAGATGAATTGATTGGGTCGGCATCAATGCCGATCAGCCCGAGGAGTCCCGATACTGCGGAAGTAATTCTTTCGTTGAGCGAGTCAGTCTGGCTGACAATTTCAGGAGCGGGCGCAGCGAATGATTTTAGAATATTGAGTGGTCGTCCCGAATTGCTACCGGGAGTGTAGATCCGCATTTCAACTTTTTCCCGCATTTTGTGGATACGGTCACCGTCCTGCCCCCAGTCAGCCAACCCTTTTTTCCATTTGTCCGCTTCTGCTTTTGCGAACTCTTCATTGGATAGCCCTTTTCGATCCGCTTGGCCTTCATCGATCCACGGCAGAAATTCTTCTGCACTGAGTTCGGGAAATGTTAAGAGCAGATTCGAAATATCCCCTTTCGGGTCAATGACGATCGCAGGAATGTTGTCCATTGCGGCTTCTTCGAGCAGGTCAATGCACAAACCTGTTTTTCCACTTCCGGTCATGCCGACGACGACGGCATGGGTGCAGAGGTCGCGGGAGTCGTAAAGCAGGGGTTGTTCGGTTCGCTCGCGGCGATCCATGTCGTATTGTTTGCCGAGATAAAATTGGCCAAGTTTTTCAAAAGTTTCATCCTGCATCGGCTTTTCTTCCTGCGACATTGTTTGCTAGGTTCGCAATTAAGTATGGCGTTGAAAGCTGGGATTTCCAACCCGTGCCGCAACGTACTTCACCTACCGGGAAGACGACAGATTTGATCAGTCCTACAGACAAATCAACCACCAATTCGTATGATCAAGCTAATTCGTAAGTTATTGGAGCGAAGGTTTATAAGGTCTCAGAGATGAAAACGCTGATAAAAAATGCTGTGGTTGTTTTACCTGAGGGATCGGTAGAAACATCTGTGTTAATTGAGGGCACTAAGATTGCTGCGATTGATGCAGCGATTCAGACGCAGGTTGACCAGACTGTCGATGCGAGTGGAAAGCACCTGATTCCGGGAGTGATTGATGATCAGGTGCATTTTCGCGAGCCCGGTTTGACCCACAAGGAAGATCTTGTTCATGCTTCGAGGGCTTGTGCAAAGGGAGGGGTCACGAGCTTTTTGGAAATGCCGAATACGATTCCCAATACAGTGACCGTAGATGCCTTGCATGAAAAGTTGAAATTGGCTCAATCTCGTTCGCTAGTTAATTACGGATTCTACATCGGGGCGACAACGGATAATGTTGAGGAGCTCCGTCACGCCCGGCGAACTCCGGGAATTAAGATCTTTATTGGCTCAAGTACGGGCAACCTATTGGTTGATGAACAGGCGGCGCTGGAGACTATTTTTGCTGAAACTACTTTGCCGATTTGCGCGCACTGCGAGGACGAATCAACCGTCCGTGAGAATGCTGCACGTTATGCAAACTCGAAAGATATTGCGGATCACTCGCGCGTGCGAGACCATCGCGCTGCTTTTATTGCAACACAGCGGGCAATCGATCTTGCCACTCGCCATCAACATCCGTTCCATGTGTTGCATGTTTCGACGGCCGCTGAGATAGATTTGATCGCGGCGGGAGGTGATTTGATTACGGCTGAAGTTTGTCCCCACCATTTGTTTTTTAACGTAGAGGATTACGAGTCACTTGGCTCTTTGGTCAAAATGAATCCATCGATCAAAACCAAAACTGACAATCAGAAGTTATGGCAGGCGTTGCTGGATGGAGTGATTACTGTCATTGCTACGGATCATGCTCCACATACTCTTGAAGAAAAGAAACAAGCTTATCCTGATTGCCCCTCCGGGCTTCCTGCCGTTGAAAACTCATTGGCATTGATGCTCAATCAGGTTTGCCAGGGGAAGTGCACTTTAGAACAAGTGGTGAAGTGGATGTCGGAAGAGCCGGCGAGGGTATGGCAAATAAAAAATAAGGGAAGAATTGAGGTTGGGTATGACGCTGATCTGACATTGATTGATCTAAGCATGACTCAGGCCGTACTTAATGAAACACAGGAAACTAAATGCGGTTGGAGTCCCTGGCATGGTACCGAGCTGACGGGCTGGCCGGTCGCGACCTGGGTGATGGGGCACCAGGTCTTTCGAATGAACAATGGCCAATCGGAATTTGATTCTTCCGTACTCGGGCAAGAAATTGAATATAAGCACTAAGCGTGCGGCAAAAAGATAGTTGCAGAATCCAGTGGCTTAGAGCTCTTTTTTGGGGTGAGCCTGCTTATTTCGAACACCAATCGTCGGTAGGGCAGTCGTGGATTTCGGTTGCTTCCGGTTGCAGTGATTCAATCTTATCAAGGGTGGATTGGATGGCAGCAGTTTCTGTTAGTAGGCCTATGTTTAATGACATGGTATAGTCCTGTCCCGGAGCAAGGTGGACGGTACGGCCATGTTGTTTTTCAAAGGATTGTGGGTTGGGGAAATTAGTCGCAGGTTCAAGACCTGTGACATATCCATCGGACATGCCGACCGTGTTTTTCCAGAGTGAGAAATAGGGTAGCTGAGATGCGTCGTAGCGGATGCTGACCGCTTTGGACTGCTGGGCGTTGCTAAGCATGACGAGTGATTCCTGATCGGCATCAGCCGCGAGCTCCATGAAATAGACTTGTTCTGCATATCCCGGATCGGGAGCATCGAATTGATTCCAGCCATCCAGTCCGGAGGCTGCATGTGGGTTGCGTGGAACGAGTTTCTTTACAGGAGCAAAAAATTGACTTCCCTTCTCGAGGATAGGGGAACCAAAGTTGTTGTGGTAAAGCATTTGGATGTTGTCGGGTCGATCCGAAAGGTTGGTGACGCAATCCGTGATTGAGATTTCAGCCGAATCAAGTCGCATGCTGATTGTTGTCTCGAGGCGTAGGCGGTGGAAGTGGAATCGGTTTTCAACGACAGTTCCTCGCACCGTGATTTTGCCCTCTGTCTCATTGACTGTAACGCTTAGTTGGCTGGCCGGTAGGTTTGCGATTCGACCATGCAGCGGCCAGATTAACTGGCCATTCGCATCAAATTCGGGGGCTCCATTGCTTGACAGTCCGCATCTGACAAGCATTTCATCGAAGCCGTCGAGCCAACCCAGGCCGCTGGGCTCGTTCACATCGACCCACATTGGGTGAACCGGTCCGGAGATCGGTGAATCCCAACCAAATCTTACATCTCCGTCATTGGCCTGCCAGATCCCCATTCCCCGTGTGGGAAGTATGTCGATTGACCTGCTGCCGCAGCGAGCTGTCAATTTGTCGACTCCACAGCTCTGCCCCGTGCCTAAACGTTGGAAATCCCAGCCAAGAGATTGGGAGCCGCCCGTGTAATTTTGTTGGGTGTCGAATCGGAGCGAGGAGAGGTCGGTAATCGTGGATTTCATGTTTTTTTTAACTCTTGTGTTGAAGAAAAAGTCACAAGTTGGTAAATGCTTGCAGAGCTTCTAAAAACAGCTTAAAACTTTTACTTCATTTATGCATGTCCTTGTTCGAAAAAATAGTTAGCTATGGTCTCTTCTCAGTCACTTCCGGTAACCTCAACCGACAATGTTCGTAAAATTCTTGACCGAGCTATGGATGCGACGGGTGGGCTTTTGCGGCTAACGCCAACGTGGGTTCCGAGGAGCTTTTTGCATCCTGGAAAGCGGATTCGCCTCCATCCAGATGATTATTATGCGATGGGAGCCGAGCGAGGTGGGATCGATGAGCGTTGGTTTGGAAGCACGACTGAGTGTGCCAACGAAAATCGTGAGGCAACGGAGGGCTTAAGTTTTTGTCGTTTTGAAGGGGAAGCGTTCCTTCTTCGAGATGCCGTTGACGAATGCGGAGCTGCTTTGATTGGCTCTCAAATGTGGGACAAGTATAAGAAGTGGCCGGTGTATTCAAAGTTTTTTGACAACATGGGGCCAATTCCGCACCACATGCATCAAAGTTTTGACGATGCGGCCTTGGTTGGCCAAGAGGGAAAACCGGAAAGTTATTATTTTCCGCCTCAGTACAACAATTGTGATAATAATTTCCCTCACACATTTATGGGCTTGGAACCCGGGACGACCAAAGATGAGCTTCGGAAATGTCTCAAGAACTGGAGTAAGGGCGAGAATGGCATTCTTGATCTCTCGAAGGCTTATCGCTTGAAACGCGGAACCGGTTGGTTAATTCCCCCGGGAGTTCTGCATGCTCCCGGTTCATTGTGTACTTACGAACCACAATGGGGCAGCGATGTTTTTGGCATGTTTCAAAATATCGTTGAAGGACGATATGTTCCATGGTCTCTGTTGGTGAAAGATATGCCGGCAGAGAAACATCAGGATCTCGATTTCATTATTGGCCAGTTGGATTGGGAAAAAAATGTAGATCCCAATTTTAAAGATAATAATTATTTGGAACCAATCGTTGCTGATCAGGGCCCCGGCTGGTGTGACCGCTGGATTGTTTACGGAACCGTTGACGGTGAGCAATTATTTACGGCTCGTGAATTGACGGTGGACCCGGGTTGTAAATGCACATTGAATGATCCGGGTGCAAGCAGTTGGATTACGGTACAAGGCAAAGGGCGTCTGGGATCGCTTGATTTACAGACACCGGTAATCATGCGTTACGGCGAGCTTAGCGAGGATGAGGTATTTATTTCTCACCACGCGGCAGTAGCCGGGGTTGAGGTTGAGAATAATGGTTCCGAGCCTTTAGTTGGCCTTCGTTATTTCGGGCCAAATACCTGGGATGATTTACCTCCGGTTGGTGCGCATAAGGCCTGAGAATCGGATCACCATGCCTGATTCTGGTTAGATAACAGTTCAATTACCTGATGTACGTCAGAATAGATAAAAAGGGAACAGATGAGCAAGCAACTTAAACTTCATAATGCAATGTGGCCTGGACTTGTTGGCAAAGGAACCGATGAGGGACAGGAACCGCCCATCAGTCTAGAGCGAATGCTTGATCTGACCGTGGCGGCCGAAGTTAATGGTCGGAAATTTGAAGGCGTTGATTATTTTCTCTTTCTGCCTCATACCGATCCAGACGCGTCGGAAGATGAATTGCGTGGTATTGCTGACCTCATTCAGAGCAAGGGGCTGAACGTTGGTACGCTGGTAGCGCCCGTGTGGCCGGGGACGGTTGGCGATAGCGCGATGGGAGACGCCGAAGCGACGGATAAGTTTTTAACCGCGGTTAAAAAGGCCTGCCATATCGCCAGTGTTTTTAATGAGCATGGCGTTCGTTCTTACGGAAGTATTCGAATTGACTCTGCCGAATTCGGTGTAGACCAATGGCGTGAGAATCCGGGTGCCAACACGGCAAAGATTGCGGCGACGTTTAAAGAGGCTGCGAAAATTGCGGCTGACCACGGAGAACGCCTTGCGGCCGAGGGAGAAATTTGCTGGGCGGGAATGCATTCCTGGAAAGACATGCTCGACCTTCTGGAAGAAGTTGGCATGCCTGAAACACTGGGTTTTCAAGCAGACCTTGCTCACACTTACCTTTATCTGATGGGATACAACGCTCCTGAACATGCGTTGTTGAAAGACGGCTATTCGGAAGAGGAATTCTGGGCTGCTTACAAAACGATGACAGATAAGTTGCGACCTTGGACCATCGATTTCCATGTGGCCCAGAACGATGGTGAAGTCCATGGGGCTGGCGATCATGATAAGACGGGGAAGCACTGTCCTGCGGACGATCCCAATGGAAAGCTCGACATTGTCGAATGTTCTAAGTACTGGTTGCAGGACGCTGAATCGAGAGGAATAGAGCACATTTGTTGGGATGGATGCATGTTCCCGAATGCCATGCTTGAATCGCCTGAAACCTGGAATACGATTCTTGCGTCGATGATTGCGGTTCAGGAAGCTCATGGATAAAAAATTGCCAAAGGGAATTTCGTATTGTTCCCGACGTAAGCGAAACCTTGGTTCGTTTGCAAAGTCGTTTAATGGTGCGATGGTTGGCTCAATTAAAAAGTTACAGATGAATTTTAACTCTTGAGGAATCGGAAATATGGCCAAAAAGCCACTTAATATTGGAATGATCGGTTACGGATTCATGGGCAAGGCCCATACCAACGCGTACGCGACGGTGGGTAACTTTTTTGAGCTAGAGCATGAGCCGGTTTTGAAGGCGCTTTGTGCCCGCAACGCAGAGAAGGCTCAAGAATTTGCCGACAATTGGGGGTATGAGTCGGTGGAAACGGATTGGCGTGCTTTGATCGCCCGTGACGATATCGACGCCGTGGATATTTGTGTGCCTAACAATCTCCATAAGGAAATTTCAATCGCAGCCGCAGAAGCGGGCAAGATGATTCTTTGTGAGAAGCCAATTGCCATGGATGTCGCGGAAGGGGAGGAGATGTGCGAGGCGGTTGAAAAAGCCGGCGTGAGCAATATGGTTTGGTACAACTACCGCCGTGTCCCCGCAGTGACGTTTGCGAAAAACATAATCGACAGTGGTAATCTCGGGCGGATTTTTCATTATCGAGCTAATTTCCTGCAGGATTGGACGATCTCAGAAGACCTGCCGCAGGGCGGCGAAGCGCTTTGGCGATTGGACGCCGATGCTGCTGGTTCTGGAGTTACCGGTGACTTGTTAGCACATTGCATTGATACGGCGATTTGGCTCAACGGTGGTATCAAAGATGTTTCAGCGATGACGGAAACCTTCATCAAGGAGCGTGTGCATCAAGATACGGGGCAGGTTCAAAAAGTAACGATCGATGATGCCTGTGCATTCTTGTGCCACTTTGATAACGGTTCACTGGGCCTGTTCGAATCGACCCGTTATGCCCGCGGGCACAAAGCGCTTTATACGTTTGAAATTAACGGCGAACATGCTTCGATTAAATGGGATCTTCACGATTTGCATCGGCTGGAATATTTTGATCATCGACTCGAAGGCCCGATGCGCGGTTGGCGATCAATTCACGTATCTGACGGCGAACATCCCTACATGGGGAACTGGTGGGTACCGGGTTTGAACATTGGCTACGAGCATAGTTTTGTTCACCAGGTTGCAGATTTTATCAAAGGTCTTGAAACCGGAACGCCTGCCGGCCCTACCTTTCGGGACGCGTTGGAAACACAAAAGATCTGTGATGCTGTCTTGAAAAGCGGGGCGTCGCGAAGTTGGCAAGATGTTTAGCGGTTGAATTTTTACGATCGAATTTTAGGGATCGTAACTGCAATCCCGAGTGCTTACGCGAGTGTTCGGGCTGAATTCATGCTGGCGGGTTGATTTTTTAGTTTGGTTTGTCGCAATGAATTCGTTTGCCCATGCTCTGCCTTTTTTAGCTGATCCTTGTTTCGCGGTGGGCTGTTGTATTCCAGATTGGCTGTCAGCCTGTGATCGAAAGTGTCGGGCTCGCGAGCGTCGCGCGTCGGCGTTTGCTGAGTCCGAGGATCCGCTGATTGCGAAGGTTTCCAGCGGGGTGGTCCAGCATCATCAAG
The DNA here is from genome assembly GCA_029979005.1 of Planctomycetota bacterium. Taxonomy (GTDB): domain Bacteria; phylum Planctomycetota; class Planctomycetia; order Pirellulales; family Pirellulaceae; genus Mariniblastus. Next base: position 9,560 of record JAPOIJ010000084.1, read on the forward strand.
ATGATCACTGGTTTCATCAGACCGCGGCGTTCAATCAGATGGTGGTTGAGTTTTCGGTTTCGCTTCGGGATGCGTTTGATGACAACCACTCGCTGCGTCCAAGGTTTTTTGGACACGTTGTGATTGAGTTGTTTCTCGATGCTTTTTTAGATGAGAAATTCCCCGGTGAATTGGAGAGGTTCTACGATCAGATTGACTTGGTAGATGCTGCAAGTGTTGAGGCCGCCGTCAACTTATTTGCGAACCGCCCTACCGATAAGTTAGCGGCAGGGATTGAGCGATTTCGGCAAGATCGCTATCTATTTGACTACCGAACCAATCACGGCGTTGCCTATCGTATTGGCGGCGTATTCAAGCGGCTTAAATTGGAGCCGTTTGATGAGCGGATTTTGGATTGGATGCCTGCGGCACGTCGGCAGGTGGTTGAAAAAGCTCCCGAACTCTTAGTGGGTTTGCAACGCTCCTTCTAATATGAGCGTATCGGGTTGGCTGAAAATCGTTCTTTTATTTTCTCCTGCCGTCGGCTTCTGGTTTGATTTTTGCGGTTGTTTTTTCAAATGAAACGTACCGGAGCTTGCTGGGGTAGCAAAATCGTTATAACCCTCATCCGATTTGTACCTGCAGTTGGTTCGTTGTGGAAAAAGAAAAGAGGCGAGTGAGTTAAAAACTACACTTCAGAGCCGATTTTTCAGTTAGAAGCAGAGTCGAAAAATACGAAAGAGGAAAAAATGGGGTTGTTTTCTACGCGAACAAAAAAAGGAATGACAGACGCAATTCCGTACATGCGTCGCATCGTCGATTTAACAACACCTACCCTTTTGCGAGCGAATGAAAGTCGGCAAGAGAACCGCTACGTGCGGGGGCTGCCAGTGGCTTTATGTCCGTGGGTTGGCGGTAAACCGGTCCCTTCTACCCTAGCTCTGGGATTTACAAAAGACTTGAGCGATGGAGGACTTTCGGTACTCACGACTACCGAGCTGAATTCCAGTGAAGTTGTCTATTCAATTTTAGTGGACACGGATGTTACGGCTGATTTATGGTATTTTCACGCGTCCATTTTACGCCGAAATACAGCCTTTGGATTCCTGGAATACGGGATGAAAACGAACGGTTTTTTGAATGAGAATTTTCGTTTCGAACTGGCGGATCTTGATTCATTGCTAACGACTCCGCCGACCGATAACTAAGATCGCATTTTCTGTAAATTATCTCGAACCGTTCTCCCCTGCCCTCGGTCGCGATTTCTCTATTTGCGCTGCAGTTTTGCTGTTCCCGTTAGTTTACTTTTCGTTGTTTCATCTCGATGGGAATGGGGTACACTGGAAGGGTTCAGGTGTCGCATGATAAATCCCAAGCGATTTGGTAAAAATGATTGTTTTGAAGTTGAGAGCTCGAGATGGAATCTGGTTGTTTTGTCTGATTTCCATTTTTTTTGCCCAACAATTTTTCTCTTCGTCCTTGCTGGCATTTCAGGATCACAAAACGGTTGATTTCAATCGGGATGTGAAACCGATTCTCTCGGATCGCTGCTTTCTTTGCCATGGTCCCGATGCTGAAACCCGCAAGTCTGACCTTCGATTAGATACTGAGGCCGGAGTTGCAGGGGTTGTCGTTGCGGGACAACCGGAAGCCAGCGACTTGGTCGCGAGGATTCTTTCTACAGATGAGGATCGAATGCCGCCGGTCGATTCGAATTTATCTTTAAGTGCAGAGGAAGCGAAGACGCTTGAATTGTGGGTTGCTCAGGGCGGAGAGTGGAAGCAGCACTGGTCATTTGTGCCACTGGAAAAAGTGGAATTGCCTAAAATTGATAGCGATTGGGGAATCAATGCAATTGACCAATTTATTTTAAGTCGGCTTCAGGAGGAAGGGCTCGAACCATCCCAGCCTGCTTCCAAAAATGTTTTGCTGCGACGGGTGACTTTTGATCTGACGGGACTTCCTCCCACCATTGCGGAGTGGAATGATTTCCAAGCAGATAATTCTGACGAAGCCTTTGAAGCGGTGGTTGATCGTTTGTTGGCGTCTGAACGGTACGGCGAACGAATGACCTCGGATTGGCTGGACGTTGCCCGCTACAGTGATACTTTTGGTTATCAAGTGGATCGCGATCGATTTGTGTGGCCGTGGCGCGATTGGGTGGTTCGATCATTTAATCAAAACAAGTCGTATGATCAATTTCTTACCGAACAGATTGCGGGTGATCTTTTACCCGAGGCAACGGACGATCAAATTTTAGCCACAACTTTTAACCGTCTTCATTCCCAAAAGGTAGAGGGTGGAAGCGTTGAGGAAGAATTTCGAGTGGAGTACGTTGCGGATCGAACACATACGTTTGCGACGGCGTTTCTCGGTTTGACACTGGAGTGTGCCCGGTGCCACGATCATAAATACGATCCGCTTTCCCAAAAGGAATATTATCAGCTGTTTTCTTACTTCAATAATATCGACGAATCGGGGCTTTATTCTTATTTCACCAATTCGACACCGACACCGACGCTGCGACTTTTGCAACCAGAGCAAAAGAAAAAATTGACGACGCTAAAAGAAAGCCTGGTAGAGATTGAGAGAAATCGCCCCGAAACTCTATCCCGGATTGGAGCAAGAAAAGAAATCGAGCGAGTGCTTGATGTAAAAGGTACTGAGCCAATCGAAGTGGTTGATTTTAATGCGATTGGTGGTGGAAATGAAAAGACAACAGACGCACGGGGAAATCCAGCTGTAAAACTTTCGGGCGATGATGCGATCGGGTTGAAGACCGGTAACTTTACGCGATACCAGCCATTTTCAATAACTTTGTCGATGAATACTCCGGATAAAAAAGAGCGAGCGGTGATTTTTCATCGCTCCCGCGCTTGGACGGATGCGGCGAGTCGAGGTTATCAGTTGTTAATCGAAGATGGAAAACTGAGTGCGTCGCTCATTCATTTTTGGCCGGGTAACGCGATTCGGGTTAAAACAAAACAAGAGATACCGCTTCAGCAATGGATCGATGTTGCGGTCGTTTACGATGGAAGTGTCGATGCCGCTGGGCTGCAAATTTTTGTTGACGGTCAAGCGATGGAACTTGAGATTGTAAAAAACAAACTCACCAAGAATATTACCGGAGGTGGTGGTAATAATATCGCAATTGGTGAGCGGTTTCGCGATCGTGGGTTTACCAACGGTTTGGTTTCATCATTCAAAGTGTACGATCGCCAGCTTTCGAAGTTGGAGATTGCTCTGGCCCATGACTCAGGTCAACTTAGGCAGCTTCTCTTGAATGCCGATGCAAATGGTGAGTTGTCCAGTTCGCAATCACACATGCTTGCTGAGCATCTCGAGTTGAATGCTTCAGAAGCATTCAATGAATACCGTGCACAATTGAAAACTGCTCGCCAGGCTTTGTGTGGAGAAATGGATCGTGCCACCGAAATTATGGTGATGCGGGAAATGGATCAACCAAGGGACGCGTTTGTGTTAGAACGCGGATTGTATTCGAATCGAAAAGAAAAAGTATCCGCGGCAACGCCTTCTATATTTCCCCCGATGGCGAGCGACCTGCCTCGCAATCGGCTTGGACTTGCAAGTTGGTTAGTCGACCCAAGTCATCCTCTGACGGCTCGAGTGGCCGTCAATCATTACTGGCAACTAGTTTTTGGCGAAGGGATTGTACGTACACCTGAGGATTTTGGCAGTCAGGGAGCACTGCCGACACACCCAGAATTGTTGGATTGGTTAGCCATGGATTTTGTGGAGCATGGGTGGGATGTAAAGCGACTGATGAAGCAATTGGTGATGTCGTCCGTTTATCGGCAATCGAGTCAAGTTTCAGATGAGTTGTTAGAGCGTGATCCTGAAAACGAGCTTCTAGGCCGTGCGCCCTCATATCGATTAACTGCGGAGATGTTACGGGATAATGTTCTTGCTGCGAGTGGGTTATTAATTAACAAGATGGGGGGAGCGCCGGTTCGACCTTACGAGTTGGCGGCTTCCTTTAAACCAGTTAAACCGGATGGGGGAGAAGGGCTTTATCGTCGTTCGTTATACACCTATTGGAAGCGAACCGGTCCGGGGCCCGTCATGATGGTGCTGGACGCATCGAAGCGCGATGTCTGCCAGGTCAAGCGGGAGCGAACCTCGTCCCCGCTTCAGGCGCTTGCCATGTTAAATGGCCCTCAGTTTGTTGAAGCCGCACGTGGGTTGAGCCACCGGCTCATTGCCGACAATCAGGGAAATGAAACGGGCGAATTGATCGACAAAATGTTTATGACCCTGACCACACGCCGCCCAACCGAAGAGGAACGGGCAGTGATAGCAGAGCTTTACCGAACCCAGTTAGAATATTTTCAAGCGAATCGTGATTCGGCAATTGAGTATTTGTCGAATGGAAAATTTGGTGACTACGGGAAGTTGCTGGCCGGAGCAAAATTTTCAATTCCAGCAAACGAACACGATTTTAGACTTGGAATGACACCAGTCGGTACTGAAAAGTTTCAAGGAGAATTCGGGCGTGCAAGTGCATGGGGACGCGTGCTGACATCCGGAGAGATCAACAAGCTCTATAAAATTGATAGAAACCAAGCTCTGGATACGACTTGGAAATTTGAAATTTCTAATCTTAGCGAGAGTAAAGAAAACTCGATTGAGGGTGTCGGTGGAGAGCAGGAAGTTAATAGTTCTTTTGTGTTTAAAAATACTTCACAGCTCAAGTTTCCCAATGGGCTTACGCTGGAAGCGTGGATTAAGCCAAGTCGCGTTGGAGTCGGTCGAATCTGGGACAAGATTACTCCCGGCAGCGGTTCTGGTATGTTGCTGGACCTTCACGGCGGCCTGCGATTTATTAGCGGAAGTTTGGTCCGAATGGCGGATCGTGCGCCGACGGTCGGTCAGTGGTCTCATCTCGTATGTACTGCGGATATGGAATCGGGGCAGGTGCGATTTTATATTGACGGGAAGCCTGCGGGTGGGGATTTTTCTGAAGTAGTTCAAGTTGATGATTCCGAGGATCTGGCTGTGCTTGCTGCGTGGTCAAGTGTTGCCAATGCTTTATTCAATTATGATGAATGTGTAACCAAACGTTAGAGTTTTAATGAACCATCAATGCACGGGATATACGACCAGCACGGGAATGCCTCGCCGGCGTTTTCTTAATCAATTTGGGATGGGGCTGGGAGCCGTTGCTCTCAGTGACCTGTTGAAAAGTGAGCTGGCAGCTGACGATCCAAAAGAAGGGGCAATGGCTCAGTTGGACCATCCAGCCAAAGCCAAACGCGTCATTTTTTTGTTTCAAAGTGGTGGTCCATCTCAAATTGATCTTTGGGATTACAAGCCGCATTTGAATAAAGTTCAGGGTGAGCAGCTACCCGAGGCGATCCGCAAGGGGCAAAGGCTGACCGGCATGAGTGGGAATCAGTCGAGCTTTCCATTGGTAGGATCTCCTTTTAAGTTTGAACAACAGGGAGAGTCTGGGCAGTGGATGAGCGAGCTGTTGCCCCATACGGCTGGCATTGCTGATCGGATATGTGTAATAAACTCGATGTACACCGAGGCAATTAATCATGGTCCGGGGGTTACGTTTTTACAAACAGGCTCTCAATTTCCAGGCCGCCCAAGCATCGGTGCTTGGTTGAGCTATGGGCTGGGGACGGATAACCAGAACCTTCCATCGTTCGTCGTCATGGTTACCAAAAACAAAGGTGGGCAGCCTCTGGTTTCTCGGTTGTGGGGGAGTGGTTTTCTACCTGCCCGCCATCAAGGGGTTCGCTTCCGCTCGGGAAAAGATCCAGTTTTATATTTAAATAATCCCGCAGGCATCGATCGAGCCAGTCGGAAACGAATGCTGGATGCGATTGACGCCTTGCATCAAATGCAGTTGGAAAAACAGTCTGACCCACTGCTGGAGACGAGGATCGCTCAGCACGAATTGGCTTTTAAAATGCAGGCTTCGGTTCCAGATGTTGTTGACATGTCGGGAGAGTCCAAGGAAACGCTGGAAATGTATGGTCCTGACGTTCACAGACCAGGCTCATTTGCAGCCAATTGTCTTTTGGCCAGACGCCTGGCCGAAAAGGATGTGAAATTTATTCAGCTTTACCATCCAGGTTGGGATCAGCATGGCGGGTTGCCAGGTGGTTTACGTAATCAGTGCCGTGAAACCGACCAGCCGTCTGCCGCCCTGGTAAAAGATTTGGCGGCCCGTGGGTTGCTAGACGATACGCTGGTGATCTGGGCTGGTGAGTTCGGGCGAACGAATTATTGTCAGGGGAAATTCAGTAACGGAAATTTTGGTCGGGATCATCATCCCCGTTGTTTTTCGCTCTGGATGGCAGGAGGTGGGGTCAAGCCGGGGGGACAGTACGGAAAGACGGATGAGTTTGGATACAATGTCATCGAGAATGGGGTGCACGTGCACGATTTACATGCCACTTTGTTGCATCTGCTTGGGATTAATCATGAGCGATTAACGTACCGCCACCAAGGTCGCAGGTATCGCCTGACAGATGTGCATGGAGAGGTTGTCCGGGGAGTCCTTGCGTAACGAGAGCAAATGACAATCGGCTAATACAATTAACCGAATACAGGTTCTCTTCCAGCCGCGCTGACACGAAGATCTTGAAATTCGTTGTGGGCAAACTGCTCTTCGAGGTAGGCTATTTGCATGCGATGCCCGGCCGGACCGGCTGCCGCCGTGTCGACACAAAGTGTTGCCATCCCCCAACGGCGATCAAAGGGCGACTGGTTGATGCAGAGTATCTGAATTTTGTCGAAAAATGTGATGCTTGTTTTCCGATTGAAAATGCCGCTTCGATAAATCACATCGTTGGACCGTCTCGCGTATTGCATTGATTTACCTTTCTTGACTGCGCGGGTAAGCAGAAGTGGCAACAAGACCACGCCGGCAATCCAGCCCCATGTGAGAGAGGCTGCGAGACCAATTAAGGAAATGATGACTGTTTGAATAATAGCAAGTCGAACCAGTCGATTGGTGGTTCTTGGTGAGACTGTTTGAAATTGCAGGTTGGTCTCATCCCAGATTAGATCTGGCCGGAGACTTTGGATGATGGAAGTAACGTGATCTTCGGCAATGACAGGGATGAACCACCGCTTGGAAATGGACTCGGTCGAGTTTTCATTTTGGCTTGAATCTCCACCAGCAGTTTCGATCCGAATTGCCGCCAATCCCCACCATCTCATCAATAAAGAGCGGTGAATACTAATGAACTGAATTCTCTGGATGGGAATCGATGCGCTTACTTTCGTCCAGAGACCGCAACTGATACGAAGGTCGTTTCCATTTCGTTTCAGTTGGTAACCGTGAAACCGAATGACATACCAGCCAACCCCGAGTAGGCGAATTAGCCCTAACACGAAAAGAATGGCAATTAGTGACAGCCCAATGAGGCCCCAGGAAGATTGAGCAGCGTCTGTAAGTTCCTGCCCTCCATTGGAGCTTTTGATCAACTCACCTATTTTAGCGAAGGCAAAGTCGAATTTATCGTTTGCGAATTGAGAAATGACGCCAAGCAAAATACTGACCAATACTAACCCGCGATTGCTTGCCAATCCTGCCTTGATTAGCCAGGCAAGCGGAATCTCTAACAAGTCTTCAGATGTATCGGGGGAGGACTGGTCGATTGTCTGCGATTGCCCGGTCTCGATCGCAGGAAAATCGCCGGTTGTCGTATTCGTTTGTTGGGCCTTTGAACGGTGATCAGGATTCTCAAAAACAGTGGTTCGTAGGGAATTCATTTTATCAACGGAGAGCACCCGAAGAACTGCTTCGGGTTTCGTTCCGCTGGCCGTTTCAATTTTGACTTCAGCAACCTTCAAGAGTCGGTGCAATGGGTTTTGGACCGAGTCGATGTTTTGAATTCTCGCCAATGGCACCGTACGGATATTACGATTAAGAATCCCCTCGCGGACGATGAGCTGATCGTCGGAGATGCAGTATTTTAAAGTGAAATAACTAAAAACTGAGTGTAGCAGCGTTGGGACAATTAGCATTGCCGAGATGATTAACAGGAATCCCTGCCCTTCAGTCGCCCCGTAAAACAGTCCAATTGCAACGGGCAGGATGTAGGTTTTCACGTGAGCCAAGAAATCGAAAATCAAAGATGTCGGATGTAAGAATGACATCTGAGCCGTGGGAATCGTTACGTTGTCATTTAATTCGGTCGGGCTCTCATAGGCTGATGAAATGGTAGTTCGTTCGTTGTCCCGATCTGTGTCATGCGTCGGTGGAAGATTAGAGTTTGTTGGATCCGGTTCAAACGACATAATCGCCTCGCTTTTGAGTGATTATTTGGTCTCTCAATTCGGTAGCGGTCGATTGGTTCAATCCCGAAAGAACCACCGATGAATTCTGGGTGCCAGCGGTATGTAGGACTAATGTGCCAAGTCCAAAAGATCGTTGAATGGGGCCTTGTGACACGTCGGCATGCTGGACGCGCCCGAGTGGAACTGAAATTTGGTGTTTCCAGAATACTCCTTTGTGGATTTCAAGTCCCTCTTCGTCCAGTTTCCAGGAGGTGTGACGATAGCTGATTGTTGGCCATCGCCAAGCCATTGCGAATAGGTAAGTCAGGAAAGTAGCAGCGGCAGCAGCGAGCAGGAGCAAGACAATGTCGAACCCATTGGTCAGCCACCAGATTAAAAGTCCAACGAAAGCAATGGCTGTCAAAATGGTGGAAGTAATCGCGCGAGAAAGTTGTTCATAACGAATATTCTCAGGTGCCAGTTTCTTAAACAATTCCGGAGAATTGATTGAATCACGCGTCGTATCGAATGGGTTGGCGGCGTCGGATGTTGAGTTGGCTATAGTCAATGGAATTCCTTGGGGCGTTCGATCTCGCGTCAAAATTTCCTAATCCGGCGATGGGGCGTCAGGGGGTGTTCGCTGTTAAACGACCAATCTTGGCAGAAATTCGGCTCCCGAAGTGTTAACCGAACGAACACCTAATGATTAAGAATAATAAAAGGCACACACCCGCTGATTTAACAGATTGAAGGCAGTGTAGACGGGTTGGCGAATAATTTAAATGCTCGTTTTGTGAGTTTACTACGACTGCTCAAAGCGGGAGACTGTAAAAATCGGCAGCATTTAGCCCCAGTATTTTTTCACGTTCTGGTTCAGACACCCCTCCAATGCACTGAGTCATCGCATCGAATACCTCTTGATAAGTACCTGCAAGATTGCAAACTGGCCAATCACTTCCGAACATGCATCGTCCTACGCCAAAGTGCTCAAGTGCGGCACCCACGTAGATCTTGAAATCATCCGGTTTCCAGCTCTCCCAGTCTGCTTCCGTCGCGAGGCCGGATAATTTGCACCAAACGTTGGGGTATTGAGCCGCTAATTTAAAGTTCTCAATCCAGCCCTCCCATTGGCGATTTTTTATTTGGGGTTTGGCAAGGTGGTTGATGACCAATTTGAGGTGGGGGAATGTTTGGGCGAGAGTTGCGGCATGCTTTAAGTGTTTTACGTAAAACAGAAGGTCATAGGGGACGCCATATTTTTCGAGTACTTTTAATCCTCGGAGGATATCGTCGCGAAGGATGAAATTGTCGTCCGCCTCGTCTTGAACAACATGGCGAACACCTACGAATTTAGCCTCATCATTCAAACGCTCAATTTGAGCTTCACAGTCTGGACTTGCAAGGTCAACCCACCCAACGATTCCCGCAATCCAATCGTGAGACTTCGCTAGGTCGAGTACCCAGTCGTTTTCAAGAAGGTTGTGTTGGGTTTGGACAAAGATTGTCTTGTCGACCCCGGCTGCATCGATCTGGGGCTTTAAATGTTCAGGCAGAAAGCTATGGCATATCTTTTCAAGTTCAGCATTTTCCTGCCAGGAATAATCAAATTGAGACAGAGAGCGATCCCAGAAATGATGGTGCGAATCAATGATCATCCGAAGTACCTCGACTTCATTACAGAATTTGTCTTGAAAGGGGAATCATGAGAACTCGGTCGGAATTAAATTGGGTCCGAATTCACAGGAAGGCATTCGACGTAAAACCAATTGTGAATGGGCGCTAAAATATCTTGAACTTCTTTTACGAGTTGGTGATCCAGTGGTTCCTGTAGCCATTCACACCATTGGGCAACTCGACCGGGATTTGCCGAACCAGTGATGCAGGTAGTCATGTTTTCGTTGGCAATTGAAAATTGGAGGGCAAGTTTCGCGATGTCGACACCCGCAGCGGTGCAGTGTTGTGCCGCTTGTTTGCAGATTTCTCGAACCGAATCAGTCGCCTTGTGCCATTCTGGAAGAGGAGCATTGGTCAACAGACGGGCGCTGAAAGGAGCGGCGTTCATGATCCCAATTTGTTTTGCATGCATTTCATCGACCAGATCTTCGAGCATGGTGTTCTGAAGCGTGTAATGGTTGTAAGACAGTATGAGATCGATATCTGAATGAGCGGCGGCTTCGCGGAATATCTTCATTGGATAACCGGAGACGCCGATGTGTTTGACTTTACCGGCTTCTTTTAATCGATAGAGTTCGGGGATCGTTTCATCCCAAATCTGTTGCATGTCGACGAATTCAATATCGTGGCAGAGGATGATGTCGAGGTAGTCGGTGCGCATACGTTCCAAACTGATGTCGACACTTTCGCGCACTCGCTTGGCAGAGAAATCAAAATGAGATGGCGCGTAGCGACCGAGTTTGGTGCCGAGGTAGTAACTGTCGCGTGGAATTCCATCCAACGCAAATCCCAGTAATGACTCCGAAAGTCCTCGGCCGTAATACGGAGATGTGTCAATGAAATTCATGCCCTGGTCAAGTGCGACGTGCACACTTTTGACAGCCTCGTTGAGATCAATTTTTCGAAACTCGGCTCCGAGCGAGGAGGCGCCAAATGAGAGCACGGAAATATCCATGTCTGTCTTGCCTAGTCGTCTTTTTTCCATGTCGCTTTGTTTTTAAAAGGTTAGGTGCAGTCTGCTTGTATTTTAGGCCATTTGCGCTGTCGCGAAAGTCGGCATGGCAATAGAAATTGAACGGAGCCATTCAGGGGGATAAATGAGTGCTCAAAGAATCCGTTTTTAATCGCGATTAAATTAACCGCCTCAGCCATGGAGGGAGTTTGCTGATTTTGTTTAAGACGCGTTTGCTTCTATGCGAAATCAGACATTAGATATTTTCAATCATTAGGCATGGTGCCTCGCGGAACTG
>JAPOIJ010000284.1 GCA_029979005.1 Planctomycetota bacterium
ATTGGCTAAAAGGCCTACTAGCATCCGCTGGATGAGCTTTTCCTGGCCGACGATGACCTGTCCGACCTCGCCAATGAGCGTCTGAAAAGGGATGCTGCTTTTTTGGATTTCCTCAGACAGTTCTGTGATTTGTCGATGTAACGGAACGTCTGATGGATTATTGACGGGCTCTCGATTGGTTGGGTTGGAATTAATTGACATAAGTCTTCTTTCAGTGCAGGTTTTATTTCAAATGAATGGCGGATTGATGAGCTTAAGCAGCAATTGCGAACGGGGCTCAAGCAATCAATCGAATGGCGATTCACCGTTTAGCAATCGGTGTGCCAGTTAATCTTCGATACGGATCTTGATCAAAGGATTTGTCGCAAACTGCAGTTTTACTACGAATAATCTGTCAGTTTTTTTGTTTAAATTTTACGACTGATTAAATTTTAAAAAACGCACGGCGGGTTTTGCAATAAGGATTTGCCATAACTAGATGGGGCATTTTCCCCCGTCGGGGTAAAACGCCGCGAGGCAGGGATGCTGGAAACTGTTCCGATGTGCAGTCTTAGAGGGGGGCGCGTAGGCACTTGGCAGAGTTCAGAAAGGCTATCAATCTTCCATGGAATTGAAAACGTCGAGTCGGCCTGCAAGTAAATCGGCGATGGGGCGAGTTGAACTACGTTGGTGTAGAACAATCTTGAGGATCGACACGATCGGAGTGGCGAGGAACATGCCAATGATGCCCCAAATCAGTCCAAAGAACATAAGTGCGAGCAACAACGTAATCGGACTGACATCAAATGATTTTCCCATGATTCGAGTTTCGATCACATTGCCGCTGACGAATTGGATCGTGCTGATCAAAACGAAGCAAATAATCCCGGCAGTGGGAGAAATATTCGAGTTGAGAATGAGAAACGGGACGGGCAGCGCACAGCCGATTAGCGGGCCGATGTTCGGTATGAAGTTGAGTAAAAAGGCTAAGAACCCAAAAACGGTCGCCAATGGGACACCAAAAAGCCAGAGTACCAGGCCGAATGCGAACCCCGTAAACATCGAAATGACCGTTTTCATGAAAAGGTACTTTCGGATTTGTTCTTCAATTTCCCCCAAAATCCTTGGCTGATTTTCAGTTGTTTGATCTGGATCCGGGATTTGCCCGGTATTTCCCATCAACAAGAAAAACACAAAAATCAGAATCAAGATCCCGTAGGAAAGCAGATTTGCCAGTGAACTAGCCAGTCGAACGAGTTGTTCCTGAATGAAGCTCGAGATGGATTGGAAGATTTCTTCGACGGCTGCTTTGGGGTTTTTAGGCAGGTCGTTGTTCCCCGATAACGTCGTTGGAGCGGGCCCCTTGGTATCCTGCTCGGAATTCTCTTTCGAGATGTCGTTCGGTTCTGGAGTTGGGGGATCGCTTGGGAGTTTTTCGACTACCCAGGTGGCAATGATATTCATCCGCTTTTCGTAGACACTGGATTTATTTTGCAAATCCGTAATTGAGAACCACAGCAAGAGCGCGAATCCGATCAGCAACAAGTTGCCAATTAAAAAAGATAGTCCGAATGCGATTGAGCGCGGGAGTTTTAGTTGTTTCTCAACGAACTCGAGGATCGGGCGACATCCGATCACCACAAACAAAGCGATCACAAATGGGAGTAAAACCGATTTGAGATAAAAGAGGCTAAAGCTGACCGCAATCGTGGCTAGTAAGACCAGGCAAATGTTTTGTGTGCGTTGCATATTTTTGATTTAGTCTAAGTGGATTATTGCTCGCCGGCTTCGGTTTTCCTGCGCTCTTCGCTCCAAAAACGCTGAACAAGATAAAATAGAATGGCGGTACTCCAACCAAAAAGTAAGACGCCGTTCATGGCTTGGATTCCACACAATAGTCGCCAGTTATCCGAGAGGGTTACATCGCCGTATCCAAGGGTGGTGTACGTCACTGATGAGAAATAGACGGCATCTTCGAAATTGGTGAAATGTTCAGCCCCGGCAAAAATCCAATAAGCAACCGCCCAAAGGATAATGTCGATGTAATGTTTGATCGACAAAAAGACACCGGTCACGCCGAGGATTAACGGTTTCGATCGAACACCTGCATTTTGCCCTCGTTTTTTTCCGTATTTTTTCAGCAGATAGATTGCCTGCGTCGTCGCGACGGCGTGCAAACCCACGGTAATGAGAATGACTGACAATCCCACAGTCAAAGGGAGAAGGAAATCCATTGGAATCTACTGTTCTTGTTATCGACTGAAATAACCCAAGTCAAACAATTAGAACATGATTCCGGTTGGATCGGCAAGCGTGGTCAATACGGGCGACCTAGAGCACGTCCATATCAAAAGATTATCGTGCGCGTTGAGAGGAGGAAATTAGCGTTATGAAATCGGGTGGAACGGAGTGGAAATCCCAGTCTCATGTGGTCATAACAGGTAGGTAGCGAACAAGACTCAAATGCCTAAAGAGATGGGAAATCCATCTACTGGGCCATCCGTGCTCAGCTTCGTTTTCGTCGCCGTCTCGATGCAACCCCAATTCCTGCCAAGGAAAATAGCATGACACTCGATGGCTCAGGCGTGCTGAATGCGAGAATGTCCATTTCAAAGTCTACCGCTGTCGCGCCAACTTCCTGGCTAAGATGAGTCGTAATTCCCTTAATCTGTGTCAGATCAAGACTCGAGTTCACTGCGAGAAAATCGTCATAAGCAAATTGAACTTCCTGAGCACCGGCAGTGGTTATGCTTTGGGAGAAGGTGGCTTCCTGGTTATTGACATCAATCAATGTAATGGTTGCGATGGCGTCTAGATCCACATTGGTTACGTCAAGAATGATCGAACCAACCGATGTCCCGTATTGCGGTGAAACAATATCCACGGGAGAGAACTGGTGGTTTATGGTCGTTGTCGAAGCGGTACCTGGGTCATTTGCCCAAGAAAATCGATCGTTATTGATGGAAGCCGTCGAGCGCTGAAATGCGGTGGGATCTGTATTGGTCACTCGTGTCAAATCGACGTCCCGGCTAATCGGATTGCCGTACATGTAACCGGAGGTTTGAGTCCCCTGTTGGGCATTGGGAACGTAATAATTTACGGCAATTCCCGTGGTCTCCATGGCGGTTGTAAAATCGTCAATCACGATAATCTCACTCTTTGCAGCTTTTGTAAAGCTTGCCAAGGAAAAGACCAGCAACGCCAATGCGAGCTTGGGAAGTGGAGAGTAATTATATTGGAATATATTCATATAAGAGTATTTGAATAGTTAGATAAGCAGGGGAGTCACGACTTAAACTTTAACCGGAAGACCCTGCCTTACAAGTGGTTCAGAGAGTAAAGTTTTTACTTTTCAAATCTTTGGTTTCCCCATCTGAAACGAGGGCAAATTGATTCCCTGATTGGAATTTCGATAGAGGCTGGGGAGCGAAATTTGAAATGCAGCTGTGAAAGCTAATGGTTGAACAAATATGTCTTTGTTCACTTGGAAGAAAAACGCTAGGCCCTAAGTTGCTGCGAAGCAAAAGCCTGTTAGTTAGGGAAATGTATGAGGTTGTTCCCGGGCTACTTGTGGTCGCGGCGAGCCCTAAATGGACGGTAAAGG
>JAPOIJ010000106.1 GCA_029979005.1 Planctomycetota bacterium
GTACTAGTCGCTTCATTGGCTTGGAGGAACCCCTTAATCTCTTGATCAATCGAAATTCCTTTAGCCCAACCGGCAGGTTTGTCACTCCCTCCCTGAATGTTGCCTGGGAACAGTTCATTCCCCGTTAGCAAACAACTCATGCCTCGCATGTGATTATCGCCATCACCGCGCACCTTATTGCAAACACCGTGAACGACCAGTGTTTTTTCCCTCAAATCTTCCAGCGGCTTAAGGACCTGATCCATCTCAAAATCAGGACCTTCCGTCTTTGGCCAGAACCCATCACTCACCATGCCATTGGGTGAGAACATTATCACGAGCCGCTTTTTTTTGCCCGACTGCAAATCGGGAAGCGCCCAATTGAGCCCATGCCAACTCGAAAGACCTGGAAAAGCAAGTGCGAAAGAACCTGCGCCTCGCAAAAATTCTCGCCTCAAAATCTTTGAACTCATTCCATCCTCACCCAAAATTTAAGGAAAAGTAAAATCCTAAGCCGCACACCTTCGTCAATCTAACCTATTTAGCACCCATCTCGCTTTGATATTTCATCGGCACTAACGATATTTCAACCAATAAATTTTCAATATCGAAATTGGAATTTTTGAATTTACGATGCAGTTCATCGATTTGATTCTTTTCAACGGCATCAATGGACTGTTTAGTATAGTAATTAAACAACTGCCGAATAAAACTTTTTTGAACACGCTCACTACCTGCCAAAAACACAGCTAAATCGCGAGCCCCGCTAAATTTAACATCGTCACCCTCGGGAGTTTGATAAATCGAGGTCACATCGATTGGTTTTGACTTCTCGTGAGTGCGGAATCGCCCAACGGCATCGTAATTTTCGAGACTGAATCCAAGTGGGTTAATCACTTGATGACAACTCATACACCCCGTCTCTTTTGTCTGATGCTCAACTCGCTCGCGAGTCGTCATTGCCGGATTAAATTCCTCCGTCAGCGGTTTCACATCATCGGGCGGCTGACGCAGGCTGGTGCCTAGAATCTGTTTCGCAATAAATACCCCTCGATGAATGGGGGAACTGTCTTTGCTATACGCGAGCCCACTCATTAAAAATGGATGGGTCACAACCCCACTTCGACTGCCAGCAACCCCGCTGACCTTGTCAAACCCATCTCCACTAACAGGGATGCCGTAAAACTCACCCATCCTTTTGTTCACATAGAGATAATCGGCTAAAAAGAGTTGCCGATAATCCGAACTATCTCCCCAAACGACATCGTTCAGGGAAAGCAGGAGACTGGTCTGCAAATCCGAGACTAACTCATTATCAAACTCAGGAAAGGCAGACTTATCTTTTGCAGAATTAGCTGCTCGCTCTGCTTTCAGCCAGTCGAGAAAAAACATTTTCACCTTTTGCCGGGACCGCAAATCACGCACCATGCGACGCGCTTCACGCTCTACAACTTTTGGATTCTCCAACTGCCCCTTACCAGCCAAATCATAGAGCCGTTTATCCGGGAGCGAATCCCAGAGCGTCAGCGCCAGACTCCTGGCCGTCTCTTCGCTTTGACGACGACTTTGAATAACGGGAAATAAAAATCGCGGGGACTTCAGCGCTAATAGCACGACTCGTTTCACACTATCTTTTAGACTGATTTCCTGCCCAAAATGACGATCCACAAAAAATTCTCGGTCGTCATCGCCCAAACGGGTGGCGAACGCGCGACTAACAAATTGGTAACAGAAATCCTGCAACTTCACTGATGCATCTTGATCACCCTCGCGTGTGCCAGCTAACCGCCACATCCTCTCCGAGACCCACTCGGCCGTTTCGATTGCCGATTCTGTGGTTGCTCGATCCCACTGCTCCGAGACAGAGATCCCGCGTTCAAACCCATAACTGGCATCATCCGGAGGAAAAACGGTCGAACAAATACAGATCTCCTTTGGAGAAACCGGAACTAAACTTGACTCAGGAATAACTTCAGCAATTCCATTGGGACGCTTCCACAACAGCCGGATTTTGGCCGGAGGTTGGGGATACGAAAATAAGTAAAGGCTTAACCCAACTGGCCGCCCCCCGATCAAAAAGATCGAAGCACGATGCTCCACTACATCATCTGAGCGAACCTTTCTGTCGATAAGAGGATTTTTCTGGTCATTGATTGCAAGAGAGAAACCGTTTTTCGACTCGACAACAATTTCATACATCCCCGTTTCAACCGGAATCAGTCCTCCACGCCAGTAAGTGGAAAATCCTTGATTCATCAAATTCACATCTTTTTTTGGATCTTCCTTTTTTTTCAACGACGTGTATTTGCCGGTCGGATCGAAATGAGGAACCCCGTTTCCAAAATCAATCGTCCCATCGACTTGCGAAGATAATCGCCTGGGCTCCGTCCAATTTCGAGATGCAAAATAATTTGCCTCCAGCCCTCTCGCATCAGAAACAGCAATCTCGGGACTGAAGGATCCAAGCAAGTCGACGATTGACTCTCGCAACTGGCGAACGGTCAAACGGGATAATTCAATTCGTGACTTATTTAATCTCTGCTGAGCCTCGGGAGAATAAAAGCGATTGTAAACGAACGCTGCAACCGACTTTGCGTCATCACCAACACAAGCCTCAGGATGCTCCTCAGGCATCGTCTTGACTATAAGCTTTTCAAGCTGTGCCAATGCGAGGTCACCGCGCAACGGATCAGGAAAATGCTCAGCTGTTCCCTGGCCGTTTTCACCATGACATGCCGCGCATTGCACGCGATAAATCCGCGCGCCTTGGTCCTCACCCTGAACAGAGGAGTCAAGCAAAAGCCCAATCGCAAAAAACAGGATTAAAACATGAACTTGAATTTGAAACATCCTAAGTACCAATCACCAATCAACTGACCTAGACTGCCGTCTATGATAATTGATTTTCGACCGCGGCTCATCACCGTTTTGACCTGATGCTTCATCCACCAGAGCATTTATCAAAAAGGTTAGAAAAAATGCACTATATCGAGGCAAAACCGCTTAACCTGAACGATTTCTCAGCCTCAATCCCCTCAACATGAGCTAACGAACGGCTACTATGTATGCTATCCAACAGGGCGCGCTCGGCACGGAATCGCGCCGTTCGAATTCGCCAGTATCCTCGCCATCTTCGTCCTCGGTTTCCCAGTAGACGTGACTTTCTTTAAAGCCAGCCTCGGCAAGCATCTCCCTCACTTCGGCGATACTCCAAAACCTCCAATGATACTCGAACGCTCGTTTAATCCAGCTTCCATCCTTGAATTTGAAACTAATCGAAAAACTGGCATCGTGATTAATCGGGTTATAGCTATCCTGTTTCCAGTAATATCGAAAACCCCGTTTCCCTTTTTTGATAACACGTTTATCGACATGTCCTTCAATTTGACAATCACCGCCGCCCATCATGTCCATTACCATGATGCCGTCAGATTTAATATTGGCTCGAGCCATTTTAAAATAATCAATCACCTCAGCTCTTGTTTTGAAAATCCAAAACGAAAAGTTTTGGGCTGCCAAAACATCGACCTGAGGACGATTTTTTTTGCGGACGTCTTGTTCCAATAATCGCACACGCTTTTTTTGGTCGTCAGATAATTTGACCAAATTATTGGCACGCCCCCATTCCAAGGTCTCGGAACAGAGGTCTACGCCTATCGCGGTCCGCTCAGAATCAGATTTCACCCACTTACAGCACACCGCAAATGTACCGCAAAAATCTTCACGGAGACTATAAGGTTTTCTTTGGAATACGTCTCGAAAGGCTTGTTCGAAAAACTCAACCTCATGGTCTGGTGACTGCACAGACTTTTGATAACAGCGAAATTTATCAGCTTTCTCGGCGAGTGTCTTATTTGCATTAATTAGGGTGGACGGAGTTCCCATGGTAGAAATATCAGCCTTGTTTTTCATGTTGCTTATCGTGGATGCGGGCGGGCAGTTAGACTGCCCAAAACAGTTTAGCCCAAAAAAACAATTTTAACGACGTGGGGATTATTTTTTGGACTAAATCTGGATCTGGTTTTTGCACTGAACAAAATGTGGGCGATTGCCGAAACCTCCAGCAACCACCCACCTTTTAATTATTCAATTACAAAAACGACTAATTCCCTTCGACCATTTCGAGTGTCCCTGCGTTGGACATGTCAAAGTAAGTGTCATTGGAAGCGTCGTTCCACTTCATGGCCGACATTCGACGCCCGTCGCCCGGATCATTGTTGACCTGAACGTCAAAACCAATTTTCTTTCCGACTTCCCCTTTTAAATCTATGCAAACCTCGACAATGTAACCATTTTTAGTCTTTGTCACGGCAGATTTATAAGTGGAAAGATCATTTTCAGACCCCGTCGACTCATTTCCATCAGGCTCAGTACGATACTGGGCATCATCATCATCATAGGTCGAAGTTCTTGCAAAATTTCGATCTACAAAGAACTCAACTCCATCCCGGTCCCATTCGTCGCCAGCCTCGGAACTAATCGCGTCATCGGTCACTTCAGCCAAGCAATAAAGATGCCCTTCATCCCACAAACAGCGCACCCAGGCCGTTGACGCTTTCTGATCCCCTGATAGCTCGTCTATTTCTTCAACTGACCGCGAGGTTAATACGCGAGGTACGCCGAGCCACAGATCATCGACTTTGCCATCAACCTTGGGTGTACCTTTGAACGCTTTCATTTCTCGTCGCTCATCACTGCTGATTTCTCGAATGCGAATATTTTTCCATTGCACCTGAAAAGGACCGGCATTTTTTTTGATTCCATGAACTTGAAGTCCAATAAACCCTTTCGTTGATTCAATCGCAGGCATCTCAATATCCTCGACACAGGTTCCATTGATCCATGTCTGGATTCGCGGGCCATCAGCTAAGACGCGGTACTTATTCCAACCTTCATTTTTAAATACATTCTTCTGAGTACGCGTTGGACTCACCCAACCCCGCTTGGTTCCTTCTGAATAAATATAACCTGATTCTCCGGGATCCCATTCAATCTCAACCTGCGGTCCATGGACTCGTCCGTCTTTATAATCCGGCTTACTTAACGAACGAATTTGCACTCCAGAGTTCAGCCCTTTATCAACCTTAACTTCGAAGACCAACTCAAAATCACCGTACTCTTTTTCGGTACACAGAAATGAATTAGGGCTTCCCTTTGCAGTCTGGCCAAGAATAGCGCCGTCCACAACCTTATAGGTTGCAGTTCCATTTTTCTGCTCCCACCCATCCAGGTTTTTTCCATTAAACAGATCCACAAACCCGTCGTCCTGTGAACCAACTGATGAGTCGCTGACAGCGTTCCCGTTTTCAGACAACAAGGTGACGGGAACGGCAATCTGAGCCATCAAGTTTGAATTGAGAAACGGGCTTATCCCAAACACACCCAGAACTATCGCAAACATGGCGAACATTGCCGCATTCTTCAGTTTGTTAACAGAAACACTCATTAATAATCCTCGTAAAATATCAATCGCTTAAAACGATCTGTCAAAACTCTAAAAAGTCGGCTAGATTTACGCCTAACGTCGACTGCCTACTAGAAACGATACATTCCCCCGATCGGAACCGCTGTGAAACCGCTAACTCCCCCAAATGGAAAATGCCTCCAGGGAGGCCGCGATGAATGTCCGCTCGTCTGCAAGTATAACCATTTTGATGGTGATGAGCTAACCATCGACGCCTGGGAATTGAAATGCCTCGATTGTGGATGGCGTGATACCATTGGTTACAGAAGCGACGAAATGGATGACGAAACCGCTGACCCTAAGACGTGTCCGTTTTGTAAGAAAACCGGCCTTCAACCCGGGCAACGGCCTTGCGAACAGTAACGATGCGGCTTGACTGGAAAGACCGCCAACGGAATGAGTGCGTTTATATTGAAGCCCTGAGTGACTAAAACGTAATATAACGAATTAGATTTCTGAGTGGCTGGCCGTCAATATAGGCAGCAGGCTGCCCTAGTAGCCCCCGTCCGACATAAGTCCCCGGGGGCATGTTCTGCAGCGTCACGCCGGGAGGTCGATTATTCGATGTGCCGACAACATTTTGATAGGCACTTGGCGGTAAGCAACAAACGGTTGTCTGCGAATTGGGCGATGATGCTGGAGCGACCACGGGTACTGCGCTAATTCGTGGCGGAGCAAGTCCAAGCGTAGACTGCCGGATGGCTGTTTGCTGAACGACGGAGCCGCCAACCGATCCGAAAGGCTGAGAAGAAACCTGACTCACTGGACGAACGGGCAAACTCGCCGATGTCAGCTGAATCGATTTCCCGTCTTTAATATTGAGAGCGGGAATGGTCGACGCTTGATACTGCAAAACCGAACGCCGGGAATTGAGACGGTTTACTACCTGAGGCGGAGGGACAACCGCTCGCTGAGGATTCAATTGAGGTGGTGCAACAATTGGTTGTGCAGCGATAGCCGGCAACTGCGCCGTCTGGAGCGCCGGAGGGGCGACCGGTCTAACCGTGTTTGTATTCGACGGAAACATCAAATTTGCCGGAGGTACGGAAGCACTAGCTGATAACGACGGGGTTGTAAATTGCGAAAAGTTACCAACGTCTTTACTCGATAGTGGCACAAACTTGGACTCAAAACTACTGCTCATTTGATAGGGCTGTGCTTTATGCAAACTGAACTGCCCGGCGCGCACATACGGTGGCGTATAAAATACGGAGTCCATTTGCGCGACCGCGCGGCGCTCGAATTGGCCGCACGAAAACGCCGCCACAGCCACCAACATAGATAAGAGAATTCGGTTCATTAACTTCTCACAGCGAAAACCACCGTCTGTCGCACCTCATATCAAGCCGCGCCAATCCGACACTTATTGATGCTTTCAATCAGTGAATTACCAAATCGATACTGGGAGGCCAACCTCAATACGGTTGAAAGACTCAGGGATCGCATTTACTGCAGCCGCTAGCAAGCTTCCGACTGCCCAACTTGAGACAGAATCCCGGAGCCTATCCGTCGATTTGACTATCAGAAACTTCTCCATCTTGTTTCTTTAGCTTGGCAATACCGATTCCAGCGAAGCCGATGGCAATCGTCATCAAGGGGCTAATCCAATTAAAGAAACAAAACGGTGCGTAAGCCAAAGTCGCGACTCCGAGCACTGCACTTTGAGCCGCACCACAAGTATTCCACGGGATCAGCACAGACGTTACCGTACCGGCATCTTCGAGGGTACGGCTGAGATTTTGAGGCGCCAAACCACGTTTGGCGTAAGTATCCCGAAACATTTGCCCCGGCACCACGATTGCCAGATACTGATCCGAAGCCGTCGCATTGACAAAAATACAACTCCCTGCAGTCGTCGCAATGAGAGAACCGGTCGATTGAGCCATACCAATTAACGGATCAGTAATTCGCTTCAACAACCCACAGGATTCCATCACACCGCCAAAACACATCGCAGTAATAATTAGCCAAATGGTATTGAGCATTCCGTCCATCCCTTTACCTTTTAGCAACTTCACGGCCATAAGTTTTGCCTGAGTTTCAGCAACTTTTTGTTTGGCCGCATCGATTTCAGTCGCTTCTGAAGAACCCTCGGGAGCGGCCTCAATCTGCTTCAGGCTTTCGTTTGCCTGCTCAAATTCAGCTTCAAACTTAGCTGCGTCTGCTTTTGAGTATCGAGCCGTTTCGAAAGCCATCGAATTAATAAACGCAACGTAAGAACGTTTTGCGTAGCTCGGCTGAACCAGCTTGGTCTCTCCTGTCGAGGAGACAACTTCCACATCATCGAGCCCGGCAATTTCAGAAACCATTTGCGGTTGGAACGCGATCGCAAACACACCGCCAAGGACCGCTCCGATAAACAAAGCAGCCACTGCGTCAAATTTCAAAATCACCATCGCCAGCACAACCAGCGGCACCACAAACAAAACCGGGCTTAGGGTGTCAAAATTGGCAAGCATTTCCTGTTTTAGCGCAGCCGTATTCCCGGCAATTTCAGTTGGTTCACCGCCCAAACCAATCAACAAATAAATTATCAGCGCAATCACAAAACTCGGGACAGTTGTCCACAGCATGTACTTAATATGAGTAATCAAGTCAGTACCCGCCATCGCCGCGGCTAAGTTGGTTGTATCCGAAAGAGGGGAAATTTTATCTCCAAAATAGGCTCCGGAAATGATTGCCCCCGCGGTCAACGGCGTACTGACCCCGAGCGCCATGCCGATTCCTAATAAAGCTATCCCAACGGTTGCTACAGTCGACCACGAACTCCCGGTTGCCACTGAGACAATCGCACAAACGACTGCAGTTGCCACTAAGAAGCTCTGCGGATTCAAAACGTCGAGCCCGTAATAGATCATTGCCGGCACGACGCCACTCATCATCCAGGTTCCGGCGAGTGACCCGATCAATAACAAAATCAACATCGCCACCAACGCCGAACCAATTGCTCGCTCAATACCGGCCAGCATTTCCTTAAACGAATTAAGGTACAACCTACCGACTATCGCCGCTGCTCCTGCCGCCATCAACAAGGCAATTTGATTCGGACCGTAAGATGAATCCTCTCCGTAGAGATAGACATTGAGGCTCAACAAACCGATCAAAACAAGAACAGGAACCAATGCGGCCCAGAGAGAAGGAGACTTGGCTTGACTGGCGAGATTATTCATCATACCCAACAGTTGAAACAGGACGGCTATTGAAGAAACGATTACAGCTCAATCGCACTTATCATTCTTTGATGACAATTTCACGTTGTCAATCGAAGCGACAAAGAAAAATAAAGAAACGGGACGAAACCGACTTCATGCCGCTTCGCCTTCACCCGACTCAACGTGAGAAGCCTTTGCGGATGTCAGTGTTAGTGCCTTACCTGAACAAATTGTATTGGGATCCTGAGGCACGGACAAAATAAACTGTGCCCCCTGTTCACTTTGATCTGAATATTCAATCCTACCACCATGCATTTCAGCAATCGTCCAGACCTTTGACAGTCCAAAGCCGAGACCTCGGCCAGCTTCCCGACCGGAGAAAAATGGATCGAACAAATGATCGACAATGTCACTTTGAATCTTGGCACCGTTGTCAGACACCGTGAACTGAAGCATTCCAAGCTCAGTGCGATCGATGCGTATTTCGATCTCTGCCTGCTGCCGGTTTGACGACTCGAGCGACTCTACCGAATTTCGCACAAGACTCTTAATTGCAACGGCAATCTGAGTGGCATCTAATTGCGCCCGATCAACTCCGGCACTGATAATGACTCGAAACTCACACCCAGAGACTTTAGCGATCAATGGAGCCAACTCGTCAACCACACGAGCCATCATCAATCGAATCGATGTTGTTTCAAGCCGTGCCACAGGCGGGTGTGCAAATAACATCATGTCTGAGATCATTTCATGAGCCCTCATAGCTTGCTCATAAATCACACCCAACTTGTATTTCTTCTCCTGGTTCGTCTCAACAGCCAACATCGTTTGTGCTCGCGAGGCAATGTTCGCCAGTGGATTATTGATTTCATGGCTTGCCCCGTAAGCCAGCTGCTTCATCGATGCCAGCTTATCCCGCTGCAAACGTTGCTCATGACTAGCAGAGGTCTCAAGTGTCTTTTTACCGAGTTTTATCAACGCCTCAATCGGTAACTCACTTCCGCGCTCTCCCAGCCAACGTCGAGTCAAACGTCCGGAATTCTCCTTGCGTCTGATGCCAGAGCAGACAAATTGGTCCGCCCGCAAGTCTTTCCCAACCAAGCTTAATATTAAATTCTTCCCCTGACGCTTTTTCTGAAAACCAAATAACTGGATAAATTGCTCGAGTGATCGTCGGAGTTTTTTGTTGGAACGCGCACGGCTAAATTCTACAAACCAGTCCCCCAACTTTTTTTCAGAGCATTTCTTATGAATTCCAGAACCGTAACCAATGCGAACAACACTCATTGCATCAAGGCCATTCGTTGAAATTACTTCGATCAATTCGCGGGCAGAAGAAGGAACCTGTTGTAGAGACTCCCGATAGTACCCCAAAGAAAACAACAATAATGTCGGATTAGATCGCAACAACCGATGCAATCCCTCCACCGGAGATTTCGAGGCGCAGATTGCCACAAATTTTACTAAATCAGCTTCAAGGCAGGGCAATCGAATTGCCACGCGATCATCCTGATCGGCAAATTCAATGGGTAACCAACGCACGACTACACCCGTTATTCAAGTCCATAAAAAAAACGCGCCTCAGACAATGCCGAGGCGCGCTCGTTATGCTATTAACACGCGTTTGCGAATACGCAATCCTCGACGAGTTCTATCCGACAGCGGTATTGTTGCTGTCCATATCCAGCATCTGACAACCACGTTCGAGCAAAACATCAACTGAGAATGGCTTATTCATGAAATCATCCGCACCAGCAGCTCGTAAATCAGCAATTTTATCCTGCTCTACCATTCCGGAGATACAGATAATTTTCACTGCTTTCATCGAGGGGTCGTTACGCACCCGCTGGCAAACTTCTTTGCCGTTGATATCTGGTAGCATCACATCAAGAATCACGAGATCCGGCCGAAACTCCTTCACTAACATACCCGCTCCGAATCCGTTATTAGCGGACTTAATCTCAAAGCGACCATCTCGTGCAAATACGTCGACCATCAACTCAACCAATTCCACATCATCATCGACAATCAGCAACTTTCGCTTGCCGCTTTCCAATGCCTCTGTTGGAATTCCATTCTCTTTCATGAAAGAGTAGAGCTGATCGCGTGGAATTCGGCGAAATCGACTGCCAGGTACTCGAAAGCCCTTTAGGCTTCCATTGTCAAAGCAGCGAATGATCGTCTGCTGGCTAACCTTGCAAATCTTTGCTGCTTCGCCGGTGGTAAAGACTGTTTTTGTACTCATTGAACCATCCTCTCCCTAGGTGGTTGGGCGGGAAAGAATTAATCTCCACCCGACACGTCTAAGTTGATTTGGGTGCTGTACGGCGGCGAAGGTAAACCCGGGTTCCCCCGTAGTCCACGCGGTCATCGCTCAACTCCGCATACACCACAAACTACTGAATCCTACTATTTGGAAAAATTGACCGTTCCATCCGACATTGCCAATCTTGCCAACACGACCGGATTATATCTAACCTTTCCGGTCGGTCAAGATTGATTAGCTTAACATAATTGCGGTAGATAAGTGATTGAGGTCAACCTAATAGAGAGCAATTTTCTTTCTATTCACGCTGCTAACCCTATACCTCCTATTCTTTCTGCGCCATATCAAGCAATTAATTGGTCAAAGATTATTCTCTAAATTTAAATAAAAACACCAATTGTTAAAATAGGCAAACCAAGGGCGTGACTTAAGACCCCGTATTGGTAAGCAAGCTGATTCAAAGCCAAGCTTCGCTTTCGCCGAACGAGCGATTTCTCTATAGTCCCGCACGCAGTTTCTTAGTTTTTTGCCTCATCCCTGTTTTGAGATAGAAACAGGTCGGTTAAATGACAACATACGTGTCCCAATCAAAATCTATTCTCAATTATTTGCAACGAGCCTGGCTTGGTCTTTGTGCGCTGGCGCTTTGCTCCATTGCGTTTTTGGCTGGTTGCGGTAGCACCACAACACGCACAGCCACAGAACAATTACTGATGTCCGATGCGGTCGATCAAGCCATCAGCCAAATTGACTTTCAATCGTTAAGAGGCCAAAAAGTATTTCTTGACACGCTGTATTTGCACTCTGTGAAAGGGGTGGGATTTGTAAACTCAGAATACATTATTAGTTCGCTGAGACAGCAACTTACCGCAGCGAGCTGTTTAATTCAGGATACACGGGAATCAGCGGATATCATTGTTGAGCCGCGGGTCGGTGCACTCGGAACAGATGGACACGAGGTTGTTTACGGCATTCCGCAGGCTAACTCACTTACCTCAGCCGCGAGCATGTTCTCAAGTTCACCGCTACCAGCGTTACCAGAACTTTCATTTGGAAAAAGCAATGCACAGTCGGGAATTGCGAAAGTAATTGTCTTCGCGTACGACCGCGAATCCCGTACACCCATTTGGCAATCTGGAATTGCCAAAGCTGAAAGCACAAGCAGCAACACTTGGTACCTCGGAGCGGGCCCATTCCAAAAGGGCACGATCTACGAAGGCATGAGATTCGCAGGGCAAAAATTACCTCCCGCCCCCAATCTCGATGCAATGACGGCTGAAAACCTGTTGATCAACCGCGATAAGAACAAAACACCACCGCCCGCTCCACCCTCGATTGAATATGGGAATGAATACGTTTTTGAAAATCTAACCCCGGAATCTTTAGACCCGACCTCCACCAACGATTCAGAGTCAGAGGTTCAGAAGGCGAGTTACGAAGACGACGTTGAATCGGCAAAATAATTTGCATCGGCTGGAATATTCAATCACGTGTACCTTTGTAATTCACTGCCAATTGCCAACCGGCAGCGCGCAGTGAAATTCCCGAGTTAATTCACAGATTGTTCAACAGGCAAAGCCTATTTCTTCTTGGGCGTGAATTCACCGTTGGCCATTGGAAGTGTACCCGCGAAGAGACCTTGAATCACTTTCGTCATATGACGAAAGTCTAGCTTTTGAGATTCATCCCCCGGCATGTGATAATCTTCATGCAGACTGCCTGCCGAAAAACTATGAGCAATCACCCCCTTCTGAGCGAATGGATAATTGTCACTCGACCGATAAAGCATGTCACCGCTGAATTGAGGATGCTGAAAAATTAGCACGCCAACTTCTTTGGCACCGACGCTCATCAACTCACTCATATCTGATTCATCCCAACCGGTTGACCAACATTTCCCGCTGGCTCCCGCTTCCGGACGACCGATCATTTCGATATTTACATTGGCAACTGTCTTTTCCAGTGGCCAGACTGGGTTACTTACATAGTACTTTGATCCGAGAAGCCCTTTCTCTTCGCCCCAGAAAGTCATAAAAATTACCGTCCGCTTTGGACCTTCAGGCATCGCAGCGAAGGCATCGGCTAGACTTAGAACAGCGGTCACTCCAGACGCGTTGTCGTCCGCACCATTGCAAATAACATCACCGACATTTCCTTTGATCCCCACGTGGTCGAGATGTGCCGAGATAATTATTGCCTCTTTTGCCAACTCAGGATCACTTCCTGGAATCATTCCAATCACATTTCGAACCGTTGTGATCGCCTGCATTTGCCGCGGCAAGGAAAGTTCATAGTCTCCTTCGACGGCCCCTTTTTCGACCAAAACAACATGCCCGGAATTTGACTCCCGACCCGTTTGCATTCGTGGCGCACCGCTCGAAGAAGCCATGCCAACCAGACGGTGGTCGGGATCGACTTGCACCAAGATTGCCGTCGCTCCATTCTCCTTTAACCGCGCAAGTCGACGCATTAAATTACTCTGATCACGGCGTGATTTAAACTTTTCTGCAACGATGCAAACGGGGCCGTCATACTTTTCATCACTTGCGTTATCGTCAGTCAACATCTTTACCGTGCCTTGGTAATCCAACGCTTCGTCGCTGGAAGACAACAGCCCATACGTTACAACAGCATCTCCATCTCGGCTGACCTTTAGCGAGCCAGCAGACACCTTGGTAACTTTGATTTCATGATTCTGATAATAAGAACCACCTTCTCCTAACCCTTTTAATCTCGCACCCAGAAACCGCGCCGCGACGTAACTTGACGCAATCGTGAGCTCCGGGGAAGGAGTATCACGCCCTCTCATTTCATCAGATGCCAAAAAGGAAACCGTCGAAGTAACTACACTCTCATTAATTACATCAATTGATTCCGAGGGAATATTCTGCTGTGCGATTACAACTGAACTTGAGAACAACACTGCACAGCAACCCAGCACGCTTCCCATGGAAAGCTTATTTTTTTGACGCATCATTTCTAAGTTTGACCTCGGTAAATAACTAAGTGTTAGGATTTCTGTTCGTTACAGATCAACTGCAACGTGGAGCAGTAATTTCCATTAAACGCATCAGGATCCCGACTTACCCTCGAGGTGCAACATCACCATTGCAATATCCGCTGGGGTAATTCCGCTAATCCGCTGGGCCTGATCTAAACTCGCAGGACGAAAACGTCCTAATTTTTCTTTGGCCTCTTTTCTCAAGTGAGATAACTCTTCGTAATTAAAGTGCTCAGGGATTTTCTTTTTTGCCAAACGCTTGTGCTTTTCAATCGTGGCTTGCTGACGATTTACGTAACCGGAATATTTAATGTCATAGACCACCTGAAGCTTGACCTCCTCGGTCACATCGCTCAAAGTCGGCAAATGACTTTCCAGTTCATCCCATTGTGTTTCCGTTCGCTTGAGCATTTTTTCAAGAGTAACGCCCTCGACACGATGACTCTCAAGCATCTGTTTCACGCGAACAATTTCAGTCTCCTTGGCTTCAAGACGGTCAAATCGATCTGCTCCAACCAATCCCAATTCAAACGCCTCACGCGTCAAACGACGATCAGCATTATCCTGTCGAAGCAGCAAGCGATATTCGGCGCGACTGGTAAACATTCGATAAGGTTCATCAACACTGCAGGTTACCAGATCATCAATCAACACCCCGATATAACCTTTATCCCGATCGATTACCCAATCGGGTTTACCCGCCAGTTTCAGCGCCGCATTCGCCCCGGCCATTAGCCCTTGAGCCCCTGCTTCCTCATAACCCGTTGTCCCGTTAATTTGTCCAGCAAAATACAGCCCTGCGACGGTCTTGGTTTCCAACGTCGGTCGCAGTTGATCCGGCGGGCAGAAGTCATATTCCACGGCATACCCGTACCGCATGATCTGCGCATTCTCAAGACCGGGTATTAGTTTAAACATCGCGTCCTGCACATCCCGCGGGAGGCTTGTGGAAACTCCGTTGACGTAAATCTCGAGCGTATCGCGTCCTTCCGGCTCCAAAAATAACTGGTGTCGATCTTTGTCGGAGAATTTAACGATCTTATCCTCGATCGAAGGGCAATAACGAGGGCCGCTTCCTTGAATCTGACCGCTGTACATTGGAGCGCGGTGTAAATTATCCCGAATCAACTGGTGTACATTTTCGTTGGTAAATGTGATCCAACAGGGAATTTGTTCGACCGAGAAATCATCTGTCAAAAATGAAAAAGGCTGAGGGTTATCATCACCGGGCTGAATCTCAGCTCGACTATAATCAATCGTTCTCCCATTCAACCTCGGTGGAGTCCCCGTCTTGAATCTCGCCAACTCAAACCCAAGCCGATTCAAAGCTGCACTGATGCCGGTCGTGGTCCCCTCTCCAGCCCGACCTCCTTTAGTCTTCGCTTCTCCGGTGTGCATCAACGCTGATAAAAATGTTCCCGTTGTAAGAATCACTGCCGGGGCATGGTATTCCACGTCGCCCAAAACTCGGACCCCGATCACGCGCTGCCCGCCATCAACTCCCTCAGCCGCTCGCGATTCGGTCAAGATATCTAAAACCACCTCCTGTCGCAGTTCTAGATTCTCCTGGTGCTCAATCGCAGCTTTAACCCAGTTCTGATAACCTTTTTTATCTGCCTGCGAACGGGGGCTGTGCATCGCCGGCCCCTTCCGCATGTTCAGCATCCTGAACTGGATTCCGGTCGCATCGATCGCTTGTCCCATCAGGCCGCCGAGGGCATCGATTTCACGGACCAGATGCCCCTTTGCCACCCCGCCAATCGCAGGATTACAGCTTAACTGGCCGACGGTATCTAGATTTGTCGTAATCAATGCAACACGTGCACCAAGCCTCGCCGCTGAAGCAGCAGCCTCCGTACCTGCATGTCCCGCACCGACAACGATCACGTCATATTGATAGATGATTTTGCTCATGCAATTTCCTGAACTTTGGTAATCCTCTCATCTTATTTGATCGTGAGATAACCCATACCCCAAATCGAAACCGGTAAAGAATTTTTAAAGGGATAAACCACGCCGAAGCCGTCGAACGCCGGCTTAAGAACTGCACGAAAGCATGGAACATCCAACCCGATCACGAGCCCAATCAGGCCGCTTTTCAGCGAATTTCTCCTTTCCCTCCTGCTCCTCATACGGATTTCGCAGCACATCTAATAGTTCCGCAATCATCGAATGATCTCCCTTTTCCGAACGATCAATCGCGAGTTGAGCCAAATAATTCCGAAGAACATATTTTGGATTCACGCGGTTCATACTCGCCTTGCGCTCTTCATTAGAAAGCCCATCTTGCTGGAGGCGATGCTGATAGTCTCTCACCCAATTCAATATTCGCGCCCGAACCTCACCCACCAATAACTCCGGTGAATAGTATGCCTCATAAAGAGTGCTAATAATGACCTCTTCTGATTGCTCGTCGATGCCGATATCAGCAAGACTGCGAAAGAAAACCGTCATGTCAGTTTCAATTAATATTAGAATTTCGAACAACTCTTGCTTGAGCTCCTCGTCAGTGGCGGAACAGTATTTGAGCAAGCCCAGCTTTTCGGCAATCATCTGACTTGAACCTGTTTCAATCATATCGAGATAAACCTCAAGGCCGCGCTGCAACGATTCCACTTCACCGACCAACGGAATAATTGCATTCCCGAGTTGATACAAGTTCCAATGAGCGACGAGAGGTTGATTTCCAAATCGATACCGCTTGCCGGTCGCATCCGTCGTGTTAGGCGTCCAACCCGGATCGTAATCCTCCAACCAACCATAAGGGCCATAATCAATGGTAAGCCCAAGAATCGACATATTATCTGTGTTCATAACCCCGTGAACAAAACCGACTCTCATCCAGTGAATGACCATTTCTGCCGTGCGCCTACAGACCTCTTCAAACCAGGCCGAATATTTCTTTGGCTGATCTGAATGCAGATGCGGGAACGAATCTTCGATCGTGAAATCGCACAAA
>JAPOIJ010000230.1 GCA_029979005.1 Planctomycetota bacterium
CCCAAAATCAACTACCTCGCTCGCTGCATTTCCATGCCACCCTAAGCGCAACGAAAACACTAACATAAAAAGATGCTGTACAATGGTGACACAAATCCGCGTAGTCCAACCCACTAATTGCTCGTGAATCAAGAACCAAAATCAAATCCGGTGTACCAGGAACAATTGGCAGCGATTTTGGATAATGCCGTAGACGCCATTATCACCATTAGCAAAAAAGGAACGATCGTCGCCGCCAACCGAGGCACTGAAAACATGTTCGGTTATACAAATCCAGAGTTAATTGGTAACAACATTAATATGTTGATGCCTGCCCCCTATCACGAAAATCACGATAAATATCTTGCTCAATATTTAGAATCCGGCGTTCGAAAAATTATTGGGATCGGTCGAGAGGTCATCGGTCGACGAAAGGATGGTTCGGGGTTTCTAATTCATCTGGCCGTCAGTGAAATCCAACTGCACAACGAACGGCTCTTCACCGGTATCATCCGGGATATGTCCGATGTGAAAGCCGTTGAGAAAAAACTCGTACAAAACGAGCGGCTGGCGGCTATCGGTCAAATGATGGCCGGATTGGCACATGAAAGCCGCAACGCGTTGCAAAAGAGTCATGCGTGCTTATCCAATCTTGCCTTCGATGTCCGAGAACAGCCGGAGAGCTTGGAACTAGTGCACAAAGTTCAACACGCGCTCGACCACCTCAATTCACTCTTGGACGAAGTCCGTGATTATGCGGCACCAATCGTTATCAAGAAATCACAAGTGAATCTTGAATCGCTAATCTCTGAAACATGGCAACAAATCTCAATTGCTCATGCGGAATCCGCAAAACAGGCCGACATCTCCTTTAAGCTGGAGGTAGCAGACGACTTTCCGGAAAGTGTCAAAATTGATCGAACTCGCTTAGGACAAGTCATCTGGAATCTGCTTGAGAACGCGCGCACTGCATGCGATTTAGAACATGGCGAAATAAAAGTGGATCTTAAGTGGAGCCAGAAAACAAACGAGGTTTTTCAACTCGTTATCTCTGATAATGGCGCGGGAATTCCCAAATCTGATAGTCACCGTGTCTTTGAGCCATTTTTCACCACAAAAACAAAAGGCACCGGGCTTGGCCTTGCGATCAGTAAGCGAATAGTTGAGGCCCATCGTGGAACGTTAACGCTGATCAATGATGAGCACGCAGGTGCGAATTTCGTTTGTAAAATACCAATGAATCCATAGCGTCTTTGACTCTGTGGCAGACGAATCCGACTTCTCATTGAATTTGCAGGCTAAGTGAACCCGATCACAAAACTTCTCTTGGATATTAGTGGTCGCGTCCTTGGCGATGTGCAACAATAATTTGACGTTGAGCACCCCAGTCAACGGTGAATTTAAGGCTCGCAATTCCAACCCCCAAAGTTGCCAAAAGTCCAAGAACAATTGGCGAAAATCCTTCAAATCTAATGAGCTTGCGTAATTTATATTTCGCAGAAGACGCACGCCTGAAAGTACCATCAATGACAATAATCTCTCGCGTTTTAATCTGCGTTTTTATCGCGTTTGCAACACAAGCTTTCGCGGAAGAGCCATCCAGTCGTTCTTCTCAGGCCAGTGCAAATCCGCAATCTCCCAATGTCATCTTAATTTATATCGATGACCTCGGATTTGGTGACCTCGGGTGTTTTGGCTGCCAAGACATACCGACCCCGAACATTGATCGCCTCGCCACTGAGGGAGTTCAATGCACTGCGTCTTATATTACTAATCCTCCCTGCTGCCCGAGTCGCTGCAGCTTGATCATGGGCCAGTACGGCCAGCGGTTTGGAAAATACGGCATGTCGCGGGGGCTTCCTATCCCTGAAGACCGACCGAGCCTTCCAAAATTCCTTGCCGATAATGGTTACACCACGGGGCAAATTGGCAAGTGGGATATTGGTACCAAATTACAGGGTCCACTCCAGGTAGGATTCAACAAAGTCGCAAAGACACCGCCCAAGAAAAAATACACTCCGCAGGAAATTGCCAAACTACCCGAGGGTTTAAAAAAACTAACGGCAAAAAAAAGTAGCTCAAAATACTTTTGTATCAACAAAGCCGGTGAGACCGTATGGTTGACCGATTACGACGGCGACTCGATGGTGGACTACGTAAATCGCCACAAAGACGAACCTTTCTTTCTTTACTGGTCTCCTGAAGCAGTCCACTCGCCAAGCATCGAAGCCCCCGAGCGGCTAATGGCCCGGACGACTGCTAAGGGCAATCGCCGCAAACTTGCAGGCGCAATCGTGTCAGTCGACGATCAAGTCGGCAAATTAATCGAAGTCCTCGAAAAACACAGCTTGCGGGAAAATACATTGGTGATTTTCACCAGCGACAACGGAGCCAATGGAGGTGAGGGAGGGTCGTCTGCCCCTTACACCGGTGGAAAAGGAGGCGGCACACAAAAAGAGGGATGGGTTCGCGTTCCCACTATTTTTTCCATGCCCGGAACAATTCCCAAAGGCAAAATCTACGAGGGACTTATCGCCAACTTTGATTTTTACTCAACGATTGCCGCCCTCGCCGGTCAATCCATCCCTCAACATTGCGACGGAGTTGATTTATTGCCTTTCCTCAAAGGAGAGAATACAGGCGACGCTCATGAATATTTGTACTGGCTCAACAATGAACCGGGAGATGCCGTTCGACGGCATTTGATTGCCGCTCGCTGGAAAGACTGGCGACTTTATAAAAAATACGACAAAGATCCCTGGCAATTGTTCAATCTCAAATCAGACCCAAAAGAAGAAAAAAATGTTGCTGCAGAATACCCAAAAGTCGTCGCTCAAATGGCAACCAAGCATTCAAACTGGGCCTCAACTCTCGCCCCCCTTGCGCAAATCCCGCGAATCGAATGGGCGGCTTTAAAGTCAACATCCGGGCATGGCTGGGCATCGCTGGACGACCTCGATGAGACGGAGCAAATCAAACCCACCAAGAACGAGATTGCTTATTCGATGCTTGGTTATCGCAACACACTCGTTTTCTACACTTTTGAGAAACAGAAGGTCGTATTGAAACTCCTCATCGACAATAAAGATCAGTCTTTTCCAATCTCCTGCGATCTCTACCAATTCGCCCCAACAACCACTGAGCAAAATTTAAAAAACTGGATCAACAACCAGCACTCCGACGCGCTCTTTCCCGAAGTGCCTCAACCCGTTTCAACTAAGAAACTTCCCCAAGGCTTCTGCAAAGTGACTGCCTCAGAAAAAATACAAACTCACGACAACCCCGGACCAACGCCAGGTAAGTTTACTGAGTTCAAGGTTCAATATTCGGTGAGAGCACGCAACGTCGGTAAGAATATCGAACTCCCCGCTTTCACCGACACTGCCAAGGTATTTGTTCAAAACAAATAACCACCCTCCAATTACCTATCCACCCTTGCCTTCCCTGCATAATGAAACTCCTTCTTACATCCATAGCTTTCCTCTTTGTTGGAATGCCGTTAACGCTCGCCCAAACTCAAACAGAGACCCAAACAGGCGTTGCTGAAATCTTTGTCATCGCCCCTGACTAGGCACCGGATATATTCGGCAAAGAGGTAGACTGGATTTATGGCGACTACCTTCTCAGAAATAAGTTTATTTCTCTGACGATCGCGGCCCCACTTCCAACTCGCGACGCGAATCTGACGATTCGAAGGATTGGCGGGTCCATCTTAGACTTAACTCTCAATAAACCATCCAACGACCAGCTAAGCGCGTACACGCCAACTTCTGGCAGGTATCTATTTCAAGATCCAACTTTGGTGAAATTTGGACGCGATGGTGATACCGCATTTTGGCAGTGTCGCTCCTCCAAGACAGGGGCCAAAGATAACACGACCGCTATCGTCGAATATCGCTTAAAAGACGGGAATGCCTTCGTCGAATCAACCGTTACCATTCAAGGAGATTCTGTCAACGACATCCAACCATTCGATGGCATTCGCGCAGACGGTTGGTTTGACTTTGAACAGTTCGGGAACGTCGCTTACTGCAATGATTCTTTTTTTCGGCAAACGATCGGATTTCAAATCCCACAATCATCGAAACCAGCGGTCTGGAAAAAAGGACGACCTAACCGTTTGCAATACTCCAACCAACATGTCACCCGCACCGATGGTGAACTCCGATGGACGGTTCGCCTTTATCCTGCCACCAGTCCGATTGACCTCAAGACCATCGTAAATTCAACAATCGATTCGGCCCCGATGCATAAGTTTATTGTTCAACCGGAGGCTTATCCTGATGATTCTTCAGATGCAGTTTGCCGTGCCAAAATCGCATTGCAAATAAAAAGCGATGCCGGCGATGCTGTTGAGTCCATGTCCTTACAAACAGATGACACCGGAATTGCTTACGCAAGACTTACGCCTGGAACTTATGCTGCCGCAGTTTCGGCGATCGGTTATGAAGGAA
Source organism: Planctomycetota bacterium (assembly GCA_029979005.1). Classification (GTDB taxonomy): domain Bacteria; phylum Planctomycetota; class Planctomycetia; order Pirellulales; family Pirellulaceae; genus Mariniblastus. The sequence goes on from JAPOIJ010000230.1 coordinate 4,434, forward strand.
CCAACGCTTCATTCTCTTCCGGCCAAGAAGAAGAAACCTTCCAAATGTCTCTTAAAAACCCTAGTGGATTTTCCGCCGAAGTAAGAGACGGCCAAGGCAATTTGATTCCAGCGAAGGCGACCATTTACGCAGCCGAGGGCGATAACCCCAACTTCGGTCTCAGTAGCGCCAAGACGTTTGTCGAAAACCTTGTCTACTCTGTCCACGGTCGCATGTACTGCCCACTCGAACCCGGGAAGTATGAGGTTTATTTCAGCCGGGGGGCAGAATACAACAGTGTTCGCAAAGAATTCGAGGTTACCTCCGGTAAGATCCTACCGTTCGAGGTGAGTCTCGAACGCGTTGTTGATACGACTGGCTGGATCAGTGCTGACCTACATAGCCACAGTAGCCCGTCAGGTGACAACACTTCGGAACAATATGGCCGCGTCGAAAATTTACTTTGCGAAAATATTGAGTTTGCCCCCTGTACCGAACACAACCGAATCGACAGTTACACGCCACATCTGAAACAGATGAAACTGGAACACCTTTTGGCAACCTGTACAGGAATTGAATTGACCGGTTCGCCAACGCCGGTGAACCACCAAAACTCATTTCCTTTGATCTGGAAACCTAAGACTCAAAATGGTGGGGGGCCAAGAATTTCCTACAATCCCCTTGTGCAGATCGAGCGGCTCGCGATGTGGGATAACAAATCCGAAAAAGTTGTTCAAATGAATCACCCTAATCTGCACCAAATCTATGGTGACCTCGATACCGACGGTGTTGGCGACAAAGGGTTCCGCGGAATGCTAAAGTGGACAGATGTCATCGAAGTCCACCCTCTAGAGACAATTTTCAAGGACATCCCCAACAATCCTCCCAGTCCGAGTCGCATGCGGATTCCAATGTTTCAGTGGCTCCAATTAATCAATCAGGGCTACCGAATTCCCGGCATTATCAATACCGACTCGCATTACAACCACCACGGTAGCGGCTGGAGAAGAAACTGGTTCGCCTCCAGTACAGATGACCCCAAAGACATCTCGACGGACGAAATGGTGCGACAAATCAAATCTGGTCACATCATTATGTCGACCGGCCCTTTCCTGTCGGTTACTGGACAATCGAACTCGAGTCCCAACATTGCCATCCCCGGGGACGCTCTCGTCGCAACCGATGGCAAAGTGACACTCTACGTAACCGTTCAGTGTCCAAACTGGCTGGACGTTAATCGCGTCCAGGTTTTCATCAACGGCCAACCCAGCGACAAACACAACTACACGCGTCGAGAGTCGCCAGAATTATTTGGGAAAATTGACGCGGTACAAAAATTCAACTCTTCATTCGAATTGTCAATCGACCAGGATGCTCATCTGATCGTCGCAACCATCGGTGAAGGCATGACCATGGAAAAGGTCATGGGAAGACGCTACGGAAAA
>JAPOIJ010000097.1 GCA_029979005.1 Planctomycetota bacterium
AAAGCGGGCTGTCTAACGCTTGTCATGGGAGGCGTCATATAGGGTGCCTCCGTTTGGTCATCGATTCCAATCAGCGAGACTTCGCGCGGGACGTCAATGCCATGTCGGTAAAGTGCTAATCTAGCGCCGAAGGCTGACATATCATTCGCCGCAAAAACGGCAGTAAATTTCTTACCTCGAGAGATAACGGTGTCGATAGCTTTAACACCCGAGGGACCGTCAAAGGCTCCCTCATAAACGAGGTCTTCGTCATAGGGAATATTGGCCTCTTTTAAAGCGTGGAGGTACCCGTTGAGGCGCCTTACCGAATCCTGATGGGCTTTAATTCCAGTGATGTGCACGATCTTACGATGGCCAAGTTCAATCAAGAATTTGGTTGCTTGGTAACCGATGTCGAAGTTATCTACGTAGAGACAGCGATCCTGCAGGCCTTCCACTTCTCGTCCGACCAAAAGCAGAGGTTTTTTTGCTGCCAGGCGAAGAAGGTGTTCTTTTTCAATATCGCCACCGATGATAATGAGGCCGTCAATTTGTCGTCGCAGAAGAGTATCGATACCTCGGAGTTCGATTTCTTTGTCCCATACTCCATCGACCAAAATTGGAGAGTATCTGGTGTCGGTGAGACAATGGATCACGCCTCGGGTCACCAGATCATAAAAGGGGCTTCCGATTTTTTGCGTCTGGACCCCGATAATCATTGAATTGCCGCCCGCGAGACCGCTGGCAAGCGAGTTTGGTTCAAAATCGAGATCCTTGACCGCCTTGAGGACCGCTTCACGCTTCTTGTCATTCACAGGTGTCGTGTTGTTGAGAACTCTGGAGACAGTACTTTTAGAAACGTTCGCGCAATCCGCTATATCCTGAATAGTTATCTTTTTTGGGTCCATAACGTCAATTTCGGCGTTTGTTCTAGTGCATTTTGAGCTTAAAGGCTCGAATTATAAGGACATGTCGTGTATATTTATGAAAGCGGTTTCAAGCCACTGTTTTTTGGTAATCTTGAATGCCGCTGCTTTTAGCGATCTTTGCTGTCTGATGAAAGTTTGCTTGGCTGAGAAACGTCGTTTTGTTGAATGTGAATCGGTTGGTTCGTGAACGCAATCCATTGAATCGCGAACCAGTGTATCCATTCAATATAGCGAAAACATGATACGAAAACACATTCGGGGGAAGGGGAATTTGAGAGATCTTAGATCTTGCGGAAAAACGGGCGGATTTACCCATACAAACCCGTCTTGCCGTTTGGTTTAGCTCGCCTCAAATCGTTAGATTTTTAGCCCTAATTTGACACTTAATTATCACTGTGACTCGAGACCACTTTTGAATACGCAATCCATGATTCAGCCAACAACCCAAATCGTCTCAGGTGATTACTGCGATTTAGGTGGCGAGCAATTTTTCCGAATCGCTAACGTTCAGAAAATGAGTGAGTTTTTTCTGTCGATCGTAAGCGCCTATGACCACTGGATGTTTATCACAAGTCGAGGCGCTTTGACCGCTGGCCGCAAGAACTCGAGTAAGAGTTTGTTTCCGTATTACTGCGCCGACAAAATTATCGATGGGGCATCAAGCACCGGCTCTTTGACGATTGTTCGAATTCAGCGGCCCGACGGCCAGCAAGTTAATTGGTCCCCGATGTCCGGGCCCGCCACTCCAGACATGCGAGTTGCGAGATCACTTTACCGCAATGTAAGCGGAAGCAAAATCATTTTTGAGGAGATTAATCACGATCTTGAATTAACCTATCGTTATTCATGGAGCTTTAGTCAGAAGTTTGGTTTGGTCAGAGAGTCCTGTCTCTCCAATAATTCCGCGCTGCCGCAATCCTGCGTCATCCTTGACGGTATCCAGAATGTTTTACCCGCCTCGATTGATCCAACGTTCCAAATGCGTTTTAGCAACCTTGGAGATGCTTATAAAAAGTCAGAACGGTTTGAGCGTACGGACTTAGGGATTTATTACCTCAGTTCCATTCCATCGGATCGCGCAGAGCCAAATGAGGGGCTTCGGGCAAATGTAGTTTGGTCGATTGGCTTGGAAAACGCAGGTCTATTACTTAGCTCACGGCAAGTTGACGAATTCAGGCTTGGCCACGCCGTGCGTTCTGAGTCCGACATTCGAGGTTCGCGTGGCGCCTATCTGAAGGTTGCTGAGGTCGAGCTCCCTGCAGCTGGTGAGAAGCAGTGGAAGATCATCGCTAATTTGGACTTAGATCAGGCGGACGTTCTGGACTTCAATGATTGGCGAGAATCAGCCGCGAACCCGGATTCGGAAGTTGAGGAAGATGTAGCGGCGTGTGATGAACAATTGAACCGGTACGTTGCTTCTTCGGACGGACTTCAGGCGGGGGCTAATCGGCGGGAGTTAGTGCGTCACCAATCTAATGTTCTCTACAATGTGATGCGGGGTGGTTTGCCTGTTTCGGGCTACCAAATCCCTAAAGCCGATTTTCTGGCACATGTTGAATCAAGCAATCGGGATGTACTCAATCGAAATCTGGATTTTTTAAATCACTTGCCGGATACGATTGAGAACCGGACGCTTGAGCGACTCGTTTCGGAACAGGATGATTCGTGCCTTTTACGAATCTGTATGGAATATCTGCCGTTCACATTTAGTCGTCGCCATGGGGATCCGACGCGCCCCTGGAATGAATTCTCTATCGATGTTTTGGATGAACATGGACGAGAGAAATTGTTCTACCAGGGTAATTGGCGAGATATTTTTCAGAATTGGGAGGCTCTTTCGGTTTCATACCCTGAGTTTGCGCCCAAGATGGTTGCGCGATTTTTGAATGCGTCGACCGCAGACGGTTATAACCCGTATCGGGTCACCAAAAATGGTTTTGAGTGGGAGAAGCTTGATCCCAGCGATCCATGGTCGAACATTGGTTATTGGGGTGACCATCAAATCGTTTATTTGCAAAGGCTGCTCGAGCGCTGCCGGGAATATTTTCCGTTGGAAATGGATGGATTGTTGACCAAAGAATGTTTTTCCTTCGCGAATGTTCCTTATCGAATTAAACAATATGCAGATGTTCTGAGAGACCCGTGCGACACGATCGTTTTTGACGAGGCTCTGGACGATGAGATTTCGATGCACGTGGGACGGATTGGCGAGGACGGGAAATTACTCCAGCGGCATGGTGAAATTAGTCACGCTTCTCTTTTGGAAAAGCTGCTGATTCCATCGCTGGCTAAAATGTTCAATTTGGTTCCTGGAGGTGGGATTTGGTTAAACACACAACGGCCGGAGTGGAATGACGCTAACAACGCACTCGTCGGTAATGGTTTGTCAGTCGTGACGGCTTGCGATTTGCGAAAATATCTCAACTTCCTTCGTGACTGGATTTCAAATATCGAATCACCCGCGTTTGCTGTTTCTATGGAAGTTGCAAAAGTCTTGCGAAATCAGACGGCCGTATTTCGGGCGCATGTTAAGCAACTTGAGCAGGGGTGGGATGCCAGAACGCGTAGAATTTTTGTAGACGAATTGTCGGCGATCGGGGACGAGTACCGGGCCGGAATCTATTCTTGTGGATTTAGTGGTGAAAAAGTTGCATTCCGAAGAGACGAACTGAATGATTTGTTCTCATTGTATTTGCAATATTTGGACGACACGATCTTATCGAATCAGCGTGCCGATGGACTTTTTCATTCGTACAATGTTCTTTCGTTTGGCGAAGACACTCTTTCATTCAATCGTTTGTTTGAGATGCTTGAGGGGCAGGTTGCAGTGTTAAACTCTGGGTTACTGAATCCTGAGGAGGCACTGACGGTGCTCGATGCGTTGCGCGGTAGTGAAATGTACCGTGTGGATCAAAACAGTTACATGCTTTACCCCGACCGGGATTTGCCCCGCTTTACGGAGAAAAACCTAGTTTCCGATGATGATGTACGGGAGTCGGAACTGATTCGTCAGTTGCTGGATTTGGGTGACGGGTCGATCGTCAAAAAGGATAAGTCGGGCAGGGTTCATTTTAACGGAGATATCCGAAACGCGTCTGTTTTAAGAGAACGTTTGAAGGAGGTTGGCAAGCACCGCGACTGGGTTGATTTGGTTTCTGACGGGGAACAAAACCTTTTGGGAGTTTTTGAACGAGTGTTTGACCATCAGTCATTTACCGGGCGGTCAGGTACATTTTTTGCTTACGAGGGGTTAGGCTCAATCTATTGGCATATGGTTTCCAAGCTGAAACTCGCCGTCGTCAGTTATTTAGCAAAGGCCCATGCTGATGCTGAGTGCGGTACCGAACTAGAACGAAGTGTGTTAGTGCGTCTTCGCCTTCATTACGATAATATTTGTAGTGGTATCGGTGTTGGGAAAACGCCGGATCAGTATGGAGCGATCCCGACAGACCCGTATTCGCATACGCCGAAACACGCTGGCGCTCAACAGCCTGGCATGACTGGGCAGGTGAAAGAGGATATTCTTTCGCGTTTCTATGAGCTGGGGCTAAGGATTGAAAAAGGCATTGTCTCGTTTGATCCTTCTCTGATGAGATCTTCCGAATTGCTCGTAAATGAAACCTCGTTTCAGTACCTCAATGTAAGCGGCGAGTGGGTTGATCTAGCATTGGAATTTGATCAATTCGCATTCACGCTTTGCCAGGTGCCCGTGATTTATCGAAGGGGAGACGCGTGTGGTCTTAAGGTCGTGACCGGGGATGGCGAGACAGCACGATCAGAACTTACGCTCACCGCAGTTGAATCGAGGCATTTATTTTCACGAGACTCGATTGTTGAGAGAATCGAAATTACATTTCCGTTTAGCAAATAAAACCAACGATCCTAAAATGAATTTGAACTCTAAATCTTTGTCAGTAGCGGTTTTCTTATTGCTTGTTCTGTTCCCTCAGTTGGCAACTAGTCAAGAAACCGGGGCGATTCGGGTCGAGCTGAAACAAACAGATTCCGGCTGGCAACTGTTTCGTGGTGGCAAACCCTACTATATCAACGGCGTTGGTTGTGACGGGCCAATGGGTGAGCTGGCTGAGACCGGTGCGAATTCGTTCAGGACTTGGCATTTCAATGAAGATACTCGCAAATATTTAGATGCGGCTCATGCAAAAAACCTTTCGGTAACGGTTGGGATTTGGCTGGGGCATGAGCGTCACGGCGTAAATTACCAAGATTACGATTCGATGGCGAAACAATTCGATGTCGTCATGCAGTGCGTGAATGAGTTGAAAGATCATCCGGCGGTTCTCATGTGGGGCGTGGGCAATGAGATGGAGGGAGATGGGGCTAATCCTGCCATTTGGTCTCACATTGAATACCTTGCCAGTTCGATTAAAAAAATTGACTCCGCGCACCCGGTTATGACCGTAATAGCTGAGATCGGTGGCAGAAAGCTGGAAGCGATCAATAAGTTTTGCCCCAGTGTCGATGTGATTGGGATCAACTCGTATGGCGGCGGACCGTCCTTAAGTCAGCGATACGCGGATTCAGGGTCAACCAAGCCTTACGTGGTAACTGAATTTGGTCCGGTGGGTACCTGGGAGGTGCCTAAAAATAATCTCGACGCAATTCTAGAACCATCGAGTAAGAATAAAGCGGAACATTACGCAAAGTCGTATCGAAGCTTTAAAGCTGATTCAAAAAATTGCCTTGGATCGTATGCCTTTCTATGGGGCTTCAAGCAGGAAGCGACAGCAACCTGGTTCGGTATGTTGCTCCCGAATGGGAATCGAACTGCTAGTGTAGACTCAATGGTTGAACTCTGGACCGGCAAGGCTCCCAAAAACCACTGTCCTGAAATTACAAAATTTGAGCTTAAAGGAAACAATGAAGTTGAATTGGGTGAGACGGTAAATTTTGAGATGAGTGCGATGGATTCCGATGGAGACCCAATCAATGTGGTCTGGGTGATGACGGACGAGTCATCCAATTATGTGACGGGAGGCGATTTTCAAGCGGCGCCGACCACCTATGAAAAGAACATTGTTAAATCAGACGAGAACAGTGCGGAAATCAAAATGCCAGATTCAGGCGGCCTTTATCGAATTTATGCTTACGTTGACGACGGAAATAAAGGCGGAGCCGTTGCGAACCTGCCTGTTCGGGTGCGGGGGCCAATTAAGATGAAACCCGCAAAAAAAGTCGAATTGCCTGTTGCCCTTTACGATGAAAAGATGCACGAAGACCTGTATACACCATCCGGATACATGGGTTCGCACGATTCTTTGTCGTTAGAAGCGAACAGCGATGTCCAGCCCAAAGCTGGCAAATCGTGTCTTGAAATAAAATACAATCGCGGCGACGCCTGGGCCGGCGTTGTATGGCAAAGTCCAGCTAACGATTGGGGAGAAGTTGATGGTGGTTTTGATCTTTCTGCCGGGTCTAAGTTGACGTTTTGGGCGCGAGGGGAAAAAGGTGGTGAAGAGTCGAAATTTGGTGTTGGCTTAATAGGTCGTGAACAACCCTATTTCGATTCGGCAAAAAAAGAAATTACCGTTAAATTGACAGACCAGTGGCAGCAATTCACGGTAGATTTGTCGGGGCAAGACCTTCGTAGAATAAAAACGGGGTTTTATTTTTCTTTAGCAGGGCAGGGTGAGCCGCTGACCTTTTATCTTGATGATATAAAATTTGAGTAGGGCGGTGATTTCGGGTCGCACAGTACCTTATGATAGTGTCTTCAACTATTGTAATGGAGCGATCAGATGACTGTAGGTGTAGGCGGAAGAAAACGACAAGACGTTTTGGATCAGCTGGGCGACATGACGGCGGGAACGAATCCGATCCTTAAGTCTGAATTTCAAGCGAGAATTCAACGGTTGCAGCAGTCGCTTCAGGCCTCGGGTGCAAAGGCGATTTACCTCCACGCTGGCACCAATTTGTTTTATTTCACAGGCCTCCGGTGGAATCCTAGCGAGCGCATGGTCGCAGCAGTGATTCCGGCAGAAGGGGATCTGTTTTACATCGCCCCCAATTTTGAACTCGATACGCTACGTGATTATTGGATGTTTGAAGCCGCAATCGTAGGTTGGCACGAACATGAGAGTCCCTATGAGAGTTTTCATTCAGCAATGTTGAGTCGCGGGATCAGTGGAGGAACGGTTCTTGTCGACGAAGCGACGCCGTTCTACACCGTGACTGGTTTGTGCAAAGCTAATCCAGAATTTAACTTCGAGCTTGGCCAATCCGTGACACAGGCATTACGAAGTATTAAATCGGATGCCGAAATCGCAATCATTCAGCGAGCCCATGAAATGACTTTGGCCGTTCTTCAATCTGCGGCCTCAATTCTTGAGCCGGGGATTACAACAACAGAGGTTGAGGCATTTATTGATGAAGCTCATCGCGCGGTAGGTGCGCCTGCCGGATCATATTTTTGCATTGTTTTATTCGGTGTGGCTACTTCGTTCCCCCATGGTGTGAAAGATCCACAAGTCCTCAAAGCTGACGATTGGGTTTTGATGGATACGGGTTGTGTTTTACACGAATATATTTCAGATATAACCCGGAGTTTTTGCTTCGGGGAGCCTTCCGAGATTCAACGAATCGCCTGGGCAGCCGAGAAACGCGCACAGCTGGCTGCTTTTCATGCGGCTGGAATTGGAGTGCCTTGCGAAGAGGCTGATTCGGCTGCACGACAGTCACTCGTTGAATCAGGGTACGGGCCGGACTATGAGCTACCCGGTTTGCCGCATCGAACGGGCCACGGTTGTGGGCTAGATATTCATGAGGGCCCGAATTTGGTTCGAGGCGAGCGAACGGCAATGTCCGAGGGAATGGTTTTTAGTAATGAGCCGATGCTAGTAGTGCCCGATCAATTTGGAGTTCGCTTGGAGGATCATTTTTATCTCACGGAGGATGGCCCACAGTGGTTTACTCAGCCTTGCAAGTCAATTGATGATCCTTTTGGTTCTTAGCGTTAGTATGACTTCGCCATTTAAAAAGGCGTTGTATGGCGATTGGCGAACAAGATGGTTGATGAGTTGAGTTCTATTTTCTTGTTGAAATCTGGCATTAATTGCACCGACCTATCGGCAAGAGAATATAGACGGTCCGGAAGTTTCAGTATCTCAGACTCTAATGTTTGTTTGGAGCTGAAACGGTTTGGCGGATTTGTCACATTCTGTTGGCATGGATAAATCCAATGTTTTTTGGGCTCAATGAACGGAGTGTAACCGCATTGTAACGTGCCGATATTTAGAAACTCATAAACGGTTGTCTCATGCGTAAAATCTTAACAGGTCGTTTGGCATAACGAATAAAGATTACACAAGGGAGATACCGATGAGACGACGCTTTATAAAATCAATAGCGCTAACCATGGTTGCAGTTTTTTCCGTGAGCCTTAGCAATGCTAACATGGTTGCTCAGGAAGTCACGATCACGGTAAAGAAAAGCGAAACAGTTAAACTGCCGCGTGAGAATTCAGATCGTACAGCGATGGATTTAGCAATTCTGTTAGACACGTCCGGGTCGATGAATGGATTAATTAATCAAGCGAAGGCACAATTATGGAATATTGTGCAAGAGTTCGCGAAGGCAGAAAAATCGGGCAGTACCCCGTTATTTCGCGTTTCCGTTTTCGAGTATGGCAATGACGGCTTATCTGCGAAAGAGGACTACATTCGCCAGGTCTGTGGTTTGACGGACGATCTCGATAAAGTTTCCGAAGCGTTATTCAGCCTTAGCACCAACGGTGGCAGTGAATATTGCGGGGCCGTAATTCAGGACGCACTCCAGGTGTTGGATTGGTCAACCAGTAAAGATTCTTATAAGGCCATCTTCATCGCAGGCAATGAACCGTTCAATCAGGGCCCAGATGCCTACAAAGAGGCGTGTGCAAGTGCGGTTGCGTCTAACGTTGTAGTTAATACGATTCACTGCGGGGATGCCAAAACAGGTATACGGCAATTCTGGCAAGATGGAGCAGTTGCCGGCGGCGGTAAGTATCTGAATATTGATCAAGATCGCGAGGTCATTCACATTGATGCACCGCAGGATTCGATCATCATTAAGCTCAGCAGTGATTTGAATGGAACGTATTTATGGTTCGGTGAAGCTGAGGTTCGTGGCAATTATATGAAAAACCAAGTTGCTCAAGACAAAAACGCTGGCTCGAACGCTGTGTCGCGAGCAATCACCAAAGCCGGAAAACTATATAGTAATTCAAACCGGGATCTTGTTGATACCTATAAAAGCAAACCCGATATTTTGGACGACGTCGAGGACAAATGCCTTCCGGATTCGATGCAGGATATGTCAAAGCAAGATCGACTTTCCTATATCAAGAAGATGGCAGCCAAGCGAATTGCAATTCAAAAAGAAATTGCCGAACAGAACAAGGCGCGGATGAAATATGTGGAAGCCGAAAAAGCGCGCCTGGCTCAATCCAATGGAGAAAAGCAAGCGACGTTGGGTGATGTAATGCGAGAGGCGGTTCGTACACAGCTGATTGAATCAGGATTCGACGTAAAGTAGCGGCCAGGTGCCGGCTTGAGTCTCACAAATTTGATTTAACTCAATCGATAAAAGCCACGGTATCTCCGTGGCTTTTTTGTGATCAGCGGTGGCCATAGTCGGCTAGACTAGCGAAGCAAAGTCAGTCAAGCCAAGTGGTTCACGGCATGTAAATGGCTCTCCGTATTTTACGCCAATGGTCTTTCCCCAATATGCGGCCTCGTCCCGGATTTGATCAAGGAATTGAGGGTCAAGATGTTCCCTGCCTTGAATAAACTGGCTGTTGTAACAACGGATAGATTGAAGTTTTCTATCCCAGTGCTTACTAATGTCGAGAACAAATTTTGGATTGGCGTGCATTTTCAAATGTACGCAGTAGTAGTTGTATATGCGTTCTGGATGAAACGGTTCTCCCGGCATCTCTGTTTTCGTGAGTTTGGACCAAAACCTTGCAGCTTCGACGAGTTGAGTAGCGGCAAGGTGGTCGGGATGAGCATCTTCCCAGTAGGGGGCGAAGATCCATCGGGGTTTCGTTTGACGAAATATGCCGGCTAGTTTCTCTCTCGCCTCGAGAGTTGGTTCCAAACTGCGATTCGGCAAACCCAAATTGTAACGCCATTGAATACCAAGGACTTCACTGGCGGCGTTTGTCTCAGTTTTGCGAATCTCAGGCGAGCCAAATGGAGTTGGCTCACCGTCTGTGAGGTCCAGAATTCCAATGGTTAAGCCTGCATCGAGCATTCCCAGAATTGCTCCGCCCATTCCCAATTCTGCGTCATCAGGGTGAGGAGCAACGACTAATGCATCTAGTTTGGTTGGGAGTAGGTCAGAATTCATTAATGTTGTTTGGAAAGTTCGAGAAACGGTTTGCCGCTAAACTTATGATTAAATTAAGGGGCAATTGCAGCCAGCTATTTTTTACCAGAATCATATTTGGAGTTAAATATCTCGACAGGGTTGTAGTCTGGTCGCTGGTATAACTGTTGTTGTTTTTCTATGCGGCAATTCGGATAAAAATCGAAGATATCTCCGTCGCCGAGAATTCTTGGATCTTCTTGAGAAGTGAGTTCTTGCTTTAATTGCGCCCATAGTTGATTTTTTGTTGCCTCATATTGGGGATCCTTGGCAAGATTATTAATGCAATCGGGATCGCGAACGATATCGAATAACTCTTCTTGCGGACGTTTGCCAAAACTCATTTCGTAAAATCGATACTCGGGGTCTGATTTTATAATTGACTGCAGATAAGTTTTTGAAGGCGAGGAGTCGCAATTCAGCAAGCCGTATTGTGGGTCACCGCCAGGCCAGCGGTTAGGTTTGAAATTGTGAACATATAGATAATCATCAGTTCGAATGGCGCGTGAGGGATAGGAAACCGATAGTCGGTCGCCGTCTGTACGTCCGATGTCGTGACGCTCTTTACCTAAGAGGGTATGATCGCGTTTTGGATCAATGCGTCCAGATTCAGTCGCGAACAATTGAGTTTTAAAACTTTTGCCGGTCATTTGAGGATGAATCGGAATGCCAGCGATATCCAGAAGCGTCGGGGCGACATCCGGAAAAGAAACAAAGTCGGTTACGGTTCTGTGCGGTTTGATTTTCGCGCCCCATCTTATGGCCAGCGGTACGTGAAATCCGTCATCGTAAATTTGTCCCTTGACGCGAGGGAACGGCATCCCGTGGTCAGAGGTCGCGATTATGACCGTGTTGTCGAGTAGTCCCCGTTGTTCAAGGTGACGGAGAGCGAGTCCGATATGCTGGTCGTACCATTCGACTTCGATTGCGTAGTCCGCGAGATCACCTCGGATTGTGAGATTATCGGGATAATATGCGGGAACTTGCACCTTGGTTAAATCACGGCCATCCAATTTCCAATTATCTTTACCGTAGCCACGGTGAGGTTCCTTTGTACCGAGCCAAAAACAGAAGGGCTTGCGCTCCGGGCGTCGATTAAGAAAGTCTTCGAAGTTCGCTGCATAGTCAACGTTGCTAATTCCCTTATAAGGCGGTCGTCTGGTTTTTTCGTTAAATGGGTGTCCTGCGGGGTTAAGTTTCTTGAAACGTGCGGGGCCACCGTCAATTCCGCGGTAGATTCCCGGTCCCCATCCCTTTCCAGTGAAGCCAACGAAATAGCCGGCATCTTCGAATAGGAAAGGGTAAAACGCCCATTCATCCGAGAGAAACGGGTTGTGATTACAAGCTTCCTTTAATTGCCATGAGTAGCGGCCAGTTAATAAACAGGCTCGCGCCGGCGCACATTTTGGATTGCAATTATAGGCTTGTGTAAAAAGGACACCCTCCTTGGCAATGCGGTCAAAATTGGGTGTCGCAACATAGGTGCTTCCATAAACTCCCATGCTGTCACGAGAAGCGTCATCGGCAATGATAAAAAGGACGTTCGGTCGTTCGTTGGCAGACGCATTCAAGCTAAGCAATCCGAGTGCAACAGCGATAAGGTAACGGTGCCCTGTTTTCATATTCTGTACCTTTTTTCATCCGGCAATTACAGTCCGGAATTTTCCACGAAGCGATTCTTGAAAAGCATGACTTTACCACGTCAAGGAAAGTGCTGGCAAATTTGTTTTCGAAAAAGCCCTTTTATTCAATGATTCACTCAAGTAATCCTGTTGGGTAAAAACAGGCTGGACAACGCATTGGGTTTCTGGAATAGTCCTGCTGGCCAATGCTGGGGCAGAGGTTTTCCGATCTGAAAAATCGATTACATATGAGGGATCATGATGCGTTTTTTCACAATGGCTTGTTTGTTTTGTTTAATTATCGCCAGTGTTGGTTGTATGACTAAAAACTGGTCGGCGCCGTTATTCGGAGAATCTGATTTAGTTGAAGACGGTGATGAATTACTAGTGCCAACTGCCGATGATGGCAAAAAGTCGAAATCAAATTTTTGGACGGCGCGGTTCGGTGAGAGTGCCGGAGTTGATCCGCGAGCAAAAGAGATAGAAAAACGACTAGGGTACTAGCCGTCCTCCGTTCGCTGAATTCACTGAACACTATTCATTCTCTGGCACAGCGTTCATTCGCCTGAAACGCTAATCGCTCAGACTGGTGATAGCTCACCGGCGGAAGGTGCCTCTAAAGAGGAATCACCAGAGTGTTTTTCCGGCGGTTCCGTTGGAACGATATCCTCGAATTCTTCTTCGGAGTTGTGCAAATCGAATCCCATTTTTAACAAAACAGAACCGTAAATGTGATAGAAGATTGGTACAAGGATCAGGATTAGCAAGGTTCCGGTAAGCAAGCCGAAAATAATACTGGTTGCCATTGGAATTAATACCTGAGCTTGCATCGAGGTCTCCCAAATAATCGGTGTCAGGCCAGCAATAGTCGTCATCGAAGTAAGCATAATCGGGCGGAATCGTCTACGACCTGCACTCAATAGTGCATCTTCTAATTTTGCGCCGGATCGAAGCTTTCTATTGATGAAGTCGACTAAGACGATGGAGTCATTGACGACGACGCCCGTGAGGGCGATGAGGCCAAAAAAGCTAAATAAACTCAGGTTAATTTCAACGACAAAATGACCGAGGATCGCTCCTAACCAACCGAAGGGGATGATTGCCAAAATAATGGCGGGCTGAACGTAGGAACGAAATTGTAAGGTTAAGAGCACAAACATGCACAGGAGCGCGATACCAAACCCAGTGAACATGCTGGTAATGGATTCCTGATTTTGAGCCTGCTCTCCCTCCCAGTTGAAGGAAATCTCACCTTTGTTTTCTGATCTAAATCTGTTCACTAACGCCGGGATCATCGTTCGCTGCATTTCTGAAATGATCTCATAAGAGTTACCTTCGCTGGAATCAACATCGGCGGAAACGGTGACACTTCGTTTTTGATCGAGACGATTGATTTCAGATGCGGATTGTTGAACCTCGATATTGGCAACTTCGATCAGTGGCCGTTCTACGCCCTGATTGTCACGAATTCGAATCTGTTCGAAACCGCTCATGCTTTTGCGATCTTCATACGGATAACGAACCATGAGCTTAACTTCGTGTCGACCCCGTTGTAGTCGCATCACCTCGGCCCCGAAGTATCCGGATCGAATGGTGGAAGAGAGGACCGCTTCGTCGAGTCCTAAATTTTGTCCCAGCTCATTTAGGCTAAGCATGACTTCTCGTTTACCTGGACGACTATCATCTTCGATGTCCTTGACCCCCCTTTTGGTTGCCAGATAGGCCTTGCATTCCTCAATTGCTTCTTCGAGGTGAGGAATGCCTTTCTTGTCGGAGAGGATTTTAAACTCGATGGCAGCACCGCCCGGGCCCATCGACTGCATTCCAAACTTGAGGGCGTCGTAACCAGAAATTTGGTCCTTTTCAAAAATCTTGTTACGCCAACGTCCATTGATATTTTCACTGGTTAGCTTTTTATCGTCGGGAAGCTGTGTGAAATTCCTTAATTCCGCGTTGATCAATTGAACCTCGACGCTTCCGACATGACTACCGTTGGTGACTCCCATTGGTCCGAGGTTGCCATTGCCGACTTCACCGACGCGGCGATATATGTTGGTGTTTACACTGTAATCGGGAGGAACTTGGATACCGTACTCCGCAAGGTCTTTTCGAATGTCAGCGTCTACCTCATCGAATGCATCGGAAAGTACATTCACGGCGTCGGCAGCGAACTGCTCCTGCGTTCCATTTGGAAAGACGATCGTCGCACTAATGTCCCGACCATCCATTTTTGGCATCACCGAGTAATCGATGAGTCCGTAAATGACTAAGGCAACGGCACACATAAATGAGGTCATAACGGTGGAAAGTACAATTGACTTGTGGTGAAGGGACCACTTAAGTAGTGGTTCGTAAAAATAGTCGATGGTAAGATCCATCGCTCGTGCAGAGAAACGATTGACTTTCTCAAACACTTTCATCAACGGTTTGAACACATAAAAGATCGCTCCCATGGTTCGCATGAATAAATTATTATCATGAGATAGGTGAGCTGGGAGAATAAACGTACTTTCAATTAGTGAGATAACAAGCATCGCGATCACGGCGACCGGCATGATTTCGATAAACTTGCCCATCACTCCAGTGACGTACATCAAAGGCATGAACGCAATAATTGTCGTTCCCACAGAGGCACAGACCGCAGGCAGCACCTCAGCGGTTCCGTATACAGCAGCATTGACAAAGTCGAAACCTTTTTCCCGTTTAGCATAGATGTTTTCGCCGATCACGATCGCGTCATCCACCACGATTCCCAAAGCCATCAAAAATGCAAACATCGAGAGCATATTGAGTGTTTGGCCTGTCATTAAAAGGATAAAGCCAGCGGCAAGGATTGAGGCAGGGATGCCCATCGCGACCCAAAACGCCAATCTTAAATCGAGAAAAATTGCTAAGACAACAAACACGGCAACCAGTCCCATGATTCCATTGGCACTTAGCATTTCGATTCGATCACGCACATCGACTGACACGTCCCCCCACTGTCTAATCTGGTAGCCGCCCTCTGTGAATGCGTCACTCTTCTCCGCATCCGCAACATAGGCCTTAACCGCTTCCACGATCGTAAAGAGATCTTCCTCATTTGTCTTTGAAACACGGATGACGAGAGCGTCTCTGCCGTTAATGGTGTGCACGGAGGAAGTCTCAGCAAAACCATCGATTACCTCCGCGACATCACCCACTGCGATCGGAATGCCGTTTCCTCCGTTTGACATAATGGGGAGTCGACTTATTTCTTCGCCAAGTTCTTTTCGCTTTTCACTGCGAAGAATCAATTTTTGACGCTCAGTTTCCATTGTGCCGCCGGGCATGTCTGCGTTTTGTTGACGAATGATCTGGGCAATTTGGTCGAGGCTTAACCCGTACTTGCGCAGATTGTCTTCCGAAACTTCGACAGAAATTTCATAGGGTTGTGCCGCAACGATTTCTGCACTTGAGATCGCGGGCCCTTTGGGCTGGTAAAGAAAAGAAAGTAGATTTCTAAACGGATTGCTGGACGGTACGGCCCGTTGCTCCAACAAATCGGAACGAACCCTTTCTGCTAGGTCTCGCAGTTCTTTTTGTTGATCGAGAGTCGACGCTTGGTTTCGTTCGGGCGCAAGGATCCCCAGAGAAATTGCTGGAGCACGAAAGATGATTTGTTTTACTTCGGGATCTTCCGCATTGGGGGGGAACGTTGAAATCTGATCAATGGAGGAACGGACATCATTAAGAATTTTCTGAACGTCCCCCACATTGTTGTTGAGTTCGAGAATTACGTAACCGAAACTTTCCATGCCAACGGACGTCATTTTCTTGACACCATCGAGATTTGCTACGGCAGACTCGATCTTCTGGCAAATGCCGATCTCAGTCTCCTCGGGTGTGGCGCCGGGGAACGGTACGCTCACCAGCACAATCTCTAAAGCAAAATTGGGAAAGACTTCACGACGCATGACGACCATGCTCGCTGCACCAATAATCATGGAGACAATTAGCAGTGTGTTCATGGCGGGCGAATTTTTGATTGCCCAGCGTATAACGGATTTCATTCGGTTACCAAATCTAATGTAAAAAGTTATGTACGATGCCTGCGGCTAAGTGGCACGACCCGTAGGCGAATTAGGTAATTAACCATCTCAATGTCTGCCACTAGTTATTGCTGGGCGCTTTTTCAAATTTGAAGATGGTCAAATTCCCCTCATCTGCTTTGGCTAGGTTTGCCCTGAGGTTCGCTCGTGCCTCGTCGAAAGGACCGACGATGATATGGAAATCCTCTTTGAGGGCGTCCGTTTTTCGAATGACGGCGTAGTCGCCACCGCCATTTCGGTCAACGACTTCGACTCTGATTTTATGAAGCTTCTGTTGTGTGGTCGCATCTTCCGCGTCTGAACCTTCGACCGCCCAGAGAAACTCGCCGGTGTCACTTAGAGCTTTGGCAGGTATCTGGTAGTACTCTCCTTCTCGATCGCTGGCACTAACGGGTATGACCATCTTTAGTTTCACATACATCCCTCTGACTAGCGGGAATTTTGGAGAGCGGGGGTCTGCTTGATCTAATCGAAATATTGGGTCGTCGACTAAAATACGGCAAGGTGTCGTTCGAGTCGATTCGTCTTGGCCACTGCCATTGATACTGACCAGTTGACCCTCCCAGTGCGCGATGTCGGCCTCATTTTCGGATTCTGACAATTGAAACAGATCGGGGTCAGTAATCGTGACTTTTGTTTGGGGAATTCCAAAGTCATTTTCTGAACCCTGTTCAGCCGCTGGATTTGAAGAATTGGTTTTTAGCCAAACAATGTCTGTTGGTGTTAAGTTTGTAATGATTTCCGCCTTGTCGGTATCTTCGAGAATCAGCAGTGGATCTCCAGCCCTTACGTAATCACCTTCCTGAACCATCTCCCGGACAACGAGCCCGGGAATGGGTGCTACGATCAAAGTTCGCACATTGTCCAGTTCCGCCTTTTTCAACTTTTGGTCGGCAACTTTCCTGGAAGTCTCCATCCGTGCTCTTCGCGCTTTCAAATTCGAAAGATTGTTTTCCAAATTGGTTAGCGAATTCTCAGCAACGAGCCTTGAACGTTCGGCTTGTGTTTTTTCTGATTTTGTGCCGACGACTTGGATACGCTTGTACTCGTCGGTAACGAGACTGATCTCCCTCAAAGTATTCTCTCTAAGATTTTCAACGCCCTGTATCTCGTTTTCAATTTCAGCGACCTGGTCTTTTGCCTGTTGCAATTCCTGTTTTGCTGTTTCGAGTTGGATTTTGTATAGCTGCGGGTCAATTTGAATGAGTTCAGCTCCCTGCTCTACTTTCGAACCTGCCTCCAACACGTCCCATTTATTGGTAACAACTCCACTAACTTGAGCGGCGATTTTGATTTCTCGAAATGGAACAACGGTTCCCGAGATTTCGCGCGTGAGAACCCCATAAAACGGCTTAGCATTTTCAACTTTAATCTTCTGCGGCGCCGATTTGGGCTTGGTTACCGGTACGGTACTTCTGTTTGCCATCACGAAGGCGATCACACCGATCCCGAAAGAAAGAATGGCAACGGAGGCCACGTATTTGAGTACTTCATTCATCTTGTTTGGTTTCTCGGTCCCTGAATCATGTAAGCCGTCTGTATTGACCGTATCGTTTTGAACATCCAATTCCTGATTTTCCGGAGTTGATTTCGTTTCGCTCGGAAGATTTGAATCCGAGCGTGTTTCAGTTTCTGTTAAAGAGTCAGCGATTGAATTTGGCATTGTCAAGGGTCTTAATTGCGTAATTAGTATTGGGGCGAGGGACTTTGTGGTTAGTTAATTAGTTAGGTCTCAGTGGCCGACGTATCTTGATGAGCCAGATCATCGAGCTCTTGGTAATGTTTGAGGCCACCAAGCGAGAAGAGATGAATGTGGTGCGCGAGGTGGTCGAGATCGTACTGATCGACGTAGTCCTGTTGCTCTATCATGAGACGCGTCATCTCGGCAGAAAACCGGTAATAGAGACATTGACCGATGATGCTAAAACCAATTTTGTTCCGGGTTGGCTCGGGGAGGCGATACCCAACCAAGTCGTCAATGATTCCACAAAGCGTGTTGAAAAATGGTCGAAAGTACTCTTCAACAAGATGTTTGCAGGTTTCGGTGGGCTCAAGAATCTCTCGCATTAGTAATCGGACTTGCCATGGTTCGTTCTGCATGGCTACCAAACGACGCAAAATTAGGGTAATGAAGTCCAGCAGTTTTTGTTCGGGTTCAGTAGTCGCAGCCCAGTTCGGTTCGGGAACCTGCTCGACACGCATTTCTCGCGCAAGGACAACAGTCTGATGATAGAGTTGTCGCTTATCCCCAAAGTAGTAGTTGATGCTGGCAACATTCACATTTGCCTTTTCGCATATCTCGCGAACTGTCGTCGCACGGAATCCCTTGCCGGCAAAAATCGGGCCTGCTTCCAGCAAAATACGCTCGCGTGTCGAGTCGCCGGAGTTGGAGTTTTGCTGAATCGTTGCCATGAATTTTGGGGGTGGTGAAAAACTACTCTCCATAAGGAGAGGGAATTTGCCGATCTCGGCAAATCGGGCGGCTGAGCATTTCTAAACAACTGTATTAAACAGTTGTTTAATCACACTGTCACTCCCATTTTTTCGGGGTTTTTTCTGAGGGAATCGCGGTGGTGGCAGTTGTTTTCGCGGTTTTTAGCTGATTTAAGTACTTTTATATTGTTTTAATCCGACTGAGGATTTTTGTGTTTGTGGGATGGAACACCCAAATTCACGGCTTTTTCAAGAGATTAAATACAGCTCTCTG
>JAPOIJ010000091.1 GCA_029979005.1 Planctomycetota bacterium
ATGCTGGGTAATCGTCTGCGTGATTGCCACGGCAAGCTCACTGAAGAAAAATTGCTCCGTTATTCCTTCCTGAAGAAAATCGACAAAACAGTTTCCCGCCGCAGTCGGTGAAGCAACCGCCTCAGAATCATAAAGAAAAATCACATCTAGATCACTGTGATAATTGGGCTCACCGCCGCCAAGTTTTCCGAGCGCGAGGATCACAAGCGGACATGCGATTCTCAGCGACTCCAGGTTACAATTGGGGTCGGCATATTTATCAAGCAGGCGTTGATATTGAAACTCCGCCACAGTCTTCAGACAAATTTCCGCGACGTCCGCAAGCGACTGATGAGTTTCTCGAACCTCATCGCGGTTTAGAATATCCCGAATACCCACTCGCATG
This sequence comes from Planctomycetota bacterium, assembly GCA_029979005.1. GTDB lineage: Bacteria > Planctomycetota > Planctomycetia > Pirellulales > Pirellulaceae > Mariniblastus. The sequence goes on from JAPOIJ010000091.1 coordinate 386, forward strand.
TGCTGGGTGTTTTTAAAACCGTGCAATATCGGGACGATATCCGTCGCCCCCTTCGCTAATTCACTCATGTTCGACTCAAGCCTATTTCGAGTAGGCAAGCCATCGAGCTGTAGCGCGTCGAGTAGCTCGTCAATCATGCCGGGATTTGTTTTCAAAATCCCAACCAAATAGTCACTTGAAGCACAAAGACGGACATAAAGGGAGAGTGTGGGTGGATTAAATCGAAACAGCTCCCACAAGACACCCTTGGCCCCGAGACACTCACTTACCGTCGCCAGAGTAACCAATGAGCGGTCGGGATCAGGTGTTTTTGACAATTCCGCTAACAATGCGGGAGCAACCGACGCTAAGAAATGTTTACAGCGCCGATTCGATAGAAATGCAGTTGGCTCCTGGGATAGCTCGACCAATCGTTGATAAGAAGACTCTATGTTTTCAAATCCATAGGGCTCAAGTGCTTCTTCGATCATTGAAATCTCTGGATCTGGATCCAGAATTAAATCAACTTCAAGAGGCACCTCTTCGCGGTCCAGTCGATATTCGGCCCCCCCGGTATCCCGCATCGAACCAAATGCCATCCCGAAAGAACCGTGAAGCAAATGGTCTAATATTTTCCGATTACTCTCAGTTACTTCCTTAAGTGTGCTCTGAAATTGCACCAACAGCGATGAAGATGAGTCGTCGGTAAGCCCCATCGTCTTCGCAATTTTCAATAACTCACCCGACTCCGTCGGTAGCGAATGAGTCTGCAGGTCGAACATCATTTGCAGGCGGTGCTCTAGTCGTCTCAGCCAACGATAGTTTTGACCTAATACCGTTGATTCAGCTGGAGACAAACACTTCGTTTTTTCTAAACGCCGGACTGCTTCAAGCGTATTAGGCGTTCGAATCTCAGGCAGGTCACCACCGTTGAGCAACTGCAGAAACTGAATAACAAACTCGATATCGCGAATTCCTCCACGCCCCGTTTTAATGTTGGTTTCATCTTCACCGGAGTCGCGTGCGCGACGTTCGATCTTTCGCTTAAGCGCCTTGACCCCGCCAATATCGGCGCGACTCAAGTTACGGCGATAGATCCACGGATTAAGCTGCTCGAGTAATCGCTCACCAAGTTCGCAGTCGCCAGCGATTGGCCGACATTTAATCAAAGCCTGCCGCTCCCATGTCCGCCCTTGCAAATCGTAATACTGCATCATTGAATCGTAAGAACGGCAAATCTTGCCACTCCCGCCGTTCGGACGCAGGCGGAGATCAACCCGATAGCAAGCACCATCTTGAGTCGGTTCTCCAACTAATTTAACCAACTGCTGAGACAGTCGAGCGAAAAATTCCTGATGCGTTAATTTCGGCAGCGGGCGGCCTTGAACAGAATCCACCGGAGCCACAAGCCCCGCTTCGTCGAAGATAAAAATTAAATCGATATCACTCGAGTAATTTAATTCAAATCCACCCAACTTCCCGCAAGCCAGAACACAATATTGACAATCCCGACCGCTGGAACCGATCGGTCGTCCCCACTTTTTAACAAACCGCATTCGCAACCAACGATACGCACAATCGACAACCGTTGAGGCAAGATTAGAGATTTGAGACGCAACCTGATCCAACCGACGCTCTGCGAAGAGATCTCCAACGCCGATTCGCAAAGTCTGGTTGTGTTTAAACCGCCTCAACACCCCCATGGCCTGCTCTGTCGAATCAACAAATTCAAGCTGGGGCCAAAGTAAATCAAACAGCTGATCTGACGAAAGAAATTCTCCCTGCTTCTCCCAGATACTCAGCCATTCGACTTTCAATCCCTTCTCATCGCTTCCATCAGACGGCACATCACAAGATAAATCTGCAGAACTTAAATCTGCAGAACTTTCCGGCGCATATCGGATAACCGTGTCGCTTAAATACTGACTTGTTGCGAACAAAACCAATAAATCAACAAAAGCATCTCGATGATCTAAGACCAATGTCTCAACAGCAGACGCGGACTTTAAAACCAGCCGTTCAAGATTGTTAATGGCCCGATCAGGATCGCTTAATTTAACCCAGGACTCACCAAGGCAAGCACCCAACGAATGATAGGCATGCGCTGAAACTCTATTTCGGATTTGCTCCAAATTGGAAACAATCCGGGGCGATAACTCATTAACCGGAATACCGGACAACGGCTCGGCGTCCGACTGCTCACGGTTAAAAGAATCTGGTATCGAGGAATCTGGCATCGCCAATGCACACCGTCACTAAGTCCTTCGTCGACCCGCATGCAAGACTACCGTCTGGTCAAGCGGTCCATAAACCCGATTGGCTAAAGTGCGCGGCGGTACCGTTTCTTAGGTTTTGCCGGCGGCAACTTAGGCTCCGTCTTTTCACGGATTTCATCGATCTCTTCCTGCAACGGGTCAGGAAGCAATTGATTGTTAATCGTCTGTTCAATTTTGGATAATTCCGATCCCTGCTCGGGTGTGACAAAAGAAAAAGCAACGCCCTGCTTTCCCATTCGCCCCGTTCGACCAACACGATGAACGTAGTCCTCACTCAATTCCGGGATATCAAAATTAATGATGTGAGACACATTGGTAATATCAATTCCACGACCAACCACATCCGTGGCAACCAGGAATTTCACTCCACCGCTTCGAAAATTTCTCATCATTCGATCGCGAGCCGATTGAGTCATGTCACCATGCAGCGTTCCAACACCCTCAAACAAGTTGGCTTTGAATAATTTTCGGTATAGCCGTTCCGTCCCAAGTTTAGTGCGGCAAAAAATAATCGCCTGCTCTGGCTCTTCTCGCTGCAAAAGCTTGACCAATATGTCGTATTTCATGGTACCGGGTACGGTCATGAAAAATTGCTCAATCGTTTTCGCAGCAACACTATCCTTTGAAAAATTAATCACCTTGGGGCGGTACATGTAACGCCTGGCCAGTCGCCGGATAGGATCAGGCAACGTCGCACTCAACAGCAAAGTCTGGCGTTCCGTTGGGCAGCGTTTTAAGATCCGTTCTATATCAGGGCGAAATCCAATATCCAGCATTCGATCTGCTTCATCAAGAACCACAAACCAAAGCTGGTCAATGTTCAAAGTTCCGCGATTCAGATGATCAATCACGCGTCCCGGCGTGCCCACCACGACATGGGCTCCACGTTCGAGCTGGTTGATTTGCCCACGAATTGGACGGCCACCATAAAGACAAACACAACTCACTCGATCTCTATCAGAAAGTCGTTTGAACTCATTTTCAACCTGAACAGCCAACTCTCTTGTCGGAGTCAGAATCAAGGCTTGCGGCTTTGCTTTTTTGACGCTCAAATCGAGCTGTTCTAGAATTGGAATTGCGAAGGCAGCCGTTTTTCCGGTTCCGGTTCTAGCCTGTCCGATAACATCGAATTCCTGCATTGCCAATGGCACGACGCCCGCTTGCACAGGGGATGGTTTTTCGTATCCAATTCGATCCAATGTTTCCAACATTTTCTTGGACAAGCCCATGTGCTGGAATGAGAGAATTTGTTTGCGTTTGACAACTTGTTTAGGCACAGTGATAAGACAACTCGACCTTGGTTTAAAATCAGCCCTACAACGATCCAGGGGATCGGTGCTCAGGTTGATTTGGGAGAGAAAAATTAATACCAAACAGCGTGTTTTGGTTGCTCCTATGAGTTAAATAGGCTATCCCGACAAACTTAAACGGTCAACGTGAGAATTGTGTTTCTCGACGGAAAACGACGTCAGACGAGAAAAAGACCCGCCAAATGCCTGAATCCAGTCGTCTGGCAATCCCTAACTGCCTGCAGGAACCGAAAAACAGGGTTTTTCCCTGATGAAAGTAATTCATGATGATCAATGAAATCACCGAATCCATGCATCTTGCGCTTTCCGATCCAAGCCAGCTTTCTCGGATTGCATCACTTTCGCAAGGTATTCCGGCGCTATCCACCGAAGATGTCGACCTCTTGCTTGAAAGACTGCTTGAATTTGGAGATGACCTCCAGACGACGCCCGCAGGAGCTACTGACGGCACTGTCAAAATTGACCAACTCATCCAACCCGTAATTCATCAACTCATCCAACGAGAAACCAAATTAATCGCCGACGGCGATACGAATGAGTCGTGGACACCCTCTCGATTCCAGAGCGTGCAATCTCTTTATCGTCTATCGCCGAATTCCAGTGACCTCAGAAACCACCTACTTCGCTGGATGGCAGTCGAAGGCTCCGAAGAAGCCCTGCAAATTTGGACGGATTTGATTTGTGACGACCCGCCAGAACACCGCATCGGAATTGTTCTCGCATTCGCTCCCCTGATGCAGGCAAATTTCGAACCCAGCCCCTGGATGCTATCCCAACTCCTTAACCATGGCACCAGCCACTCGCAAATCGCTCCGGCAATTTTTGATCTTTTTAATTACTACTACCGCCATCAAATTGTAGAAAAACATCCCGCCGTCGAACGCATCAATGAACTAACCGACCTACTCGGTCTGTTAGCGGGGCAACTCGGAAAAATCGAAGATGGCAATTTTCCGGAAGGTCTCGGCGTTTCTGAAATCAACCAACTCGTCTCCGACTCCGTCGCTCTGATCGTGGCGTTGTGCGATACATTTGCCCAACTGGAACATGAGCCAGCAATTGGGAAATTGAATCAGACGCTTGAGTTGCGGCATCGCAGAGTTCAAACAGAAGCCGCAGCAGCATTGGCTCGTTTGAATGACGAGTCGGGAAAAGCAGTTTTAATTCAACTGGCAGAGCAACCGGTCGCGCGGCTTCGCGTACTCGCCTATGCCGAAGAGCTCGGCTTTAAAGATGAAATCTCATTGGAATTTCAGGGCGAAATTGCAATGGCCGAAAGCCACCTAGCGATCTGGCTCGCCGAACCCGCCCAAATGGGTCTGGCTCCCAGCGGTCTTAAATTTATCGAGAGCCGGGAACTCTATTGGCCCAGTTACGAACACCCTGTTCACTGCTACCTGTTTGAATACCACTATGGCTCAGATGATCAAATGCACCGTAACATCGGTATCAGTGGTCCTCTAACTCACGCCTTTGCTGCCGACCTAAAGCACCTTGAAGCCGATGAGATCTATGCCGCGTTCGCCGGCTGGCAAACTATCCACCACGAGATCTACCAAATCTCACTGCATCGAGCCCAACAAACCTTTCCCAATGAATGGCGCCGTCTAAACAGCAACCTAGATGCAGAAGCCTACGACGAACAACAACCGGTTATGGCAGCAAGTTTTTTTGGGGAGCTGCTGCTGATTGCCGATGCTACCAAAGATGGGAACAAGGGGACCGCTATCATCGACCCGAACCAGGCAAGCTGGTTTTCTGAAGGAAACCCCGAAGCTCCGATCGATTCCACGATGGCCTATACAATCTGGCGTGGTAGGCAACTATTAGCCAATTTTAATGAGAATGAAGCCAGTTAAAGCCGACAAAACCGGCAAACAGCGACCCAACCTCACGTTTCCAGTATTCACCGCGCCGTCTATAATGAAACAGTCGTTTCCACTGGGTGCGGACTTTATTTAAGCACCGAGGCGATGACTCAATTCCGCTCCCTCTCGAACCCATGTTACTTAGCTCCTTTGAAATTTAATGGATTCCTCAACACAACCACATCGAATTTTGATTGCCGACGACAACGAAGCCAATCGAGAACTTCTCGAGGCCTACCTTACCGGTTTGGACTGCGTTACGGATACAGCCGAAGACGGTCAGGAAACCATGGAAAAAGCGGCAGCTTTCGAACCCGACCTGATCCTACTTGATGTAATGATGCCCAAACTGAGCGGCTTTGAAGTGTGCGAGCGCATCAAGTCCGATGACCAACTCAAGAAGATCATGATCCTGATGGTCACGGCGCTTAACGAACTGGGAGATATTGAAAGAGCCGTTGATGCAGGGACAAATGATTTCCTAACCAAACCAGTCAATCGAATTGAGTTGGTAAAACGAGTCGAAAACATGCTCGAATTAAAAGGAATGACCGATGAAAACGAGCGTTTACGACAATATATCCAACGCGTCGAAGAGGGTGGCTAACCCTTTTTTACGAATATTGGTTCTCGCGGAATTTGGCTTAATTCGGCAGGGAAACTGACGCCACCTTGCTTCCACAAGTCTCGGCGAACCGCCGAGCGACTCGAATTAGCTTTCAAAATGACCCGTTTTTGACGGCCACCTCCAGCAATCGCTGGAATACGCCTAACCCGCTAAGATTGTGCCTTCTTTACAATCCACCGCTCGCCCCTTTACCGAAGTGTATTTTCCTTCCCAATACCCACTCCCAATCGCCCTGACCCTTAGTATTTTGTGAAAATACAGTTGTCACCCGCGGTACATCACATATACTATTGAGACTGATTCTCATTACCACTGGATTTCGAAATGTCGATCGCCACCAAACCGAACCACGGCAAAACTCAGGCTGTTCCTCTTCAGTCTCTTGGCATTGGAGAGATGGCAGAAGTTTCAAGTGTGACAGGCAGTCATCACGAAGTCGCACGACTGGCCGAAATGGGACTCCGTACTGGCATGATCGTTTCAGTTAATCGAGGCGGACTCACCTCAATCGTTCAGCTGCTAAACGGTAGCCGACTATGCGTCCGCACGTGCAGCGAACTCGAGATTTTAGTCACTCCGATCCAGTAAGATCGATTCACTTGTTGTTGATAAATAACGATGTCCAACAACTTGAACGATGACGATTCGGTCGATCTCACCACCGCACGCGTTGCGGTTCTGGGTAATCCCAATACTGGAAAATCGACTCTTTTTAACGCGCTCACTGGCATCCGACAGCAGACGGGAAACTACCCCGGCGTTACCGTAGAAAAACGCACAGGTTTATTCAAAATTGGTTCGACTTATTTTGAGCTGACTGATCTGCCGGGCACTTACAGTTTAGCACCAAGATCACCCGATGAAATGCTGACGGTGAACGTTCTGCTCGGCGAAGATCCTGCCGAACAAAAACCAGATCTAATCTTGTGTGTTGTCGACGCAAATAATCTTGAGCGCAACTTATTTCTGGTGAGTCAAATACTCGATCTTCACCAGCCGATGATTATCGCCGTCAACATGACCGACATTGCGACGCGCAACGGAATCGAGATCGAACTCGAAGCACTCGAAAAACTTCTGGGCGTTCCTGTTGTCGGTGTTCAAGCGAAGCGTCGAGTTGGATTTGACGCCCTGAAGTCAGCCATGGCATCTGCGATCTCCAAGTCTCCAGATATCGAACACGACCCATTCAGCGATGAACTAAGACAACGAATTGGCAGGCTGAAAGACGCGTGCCCAGACGATTGTCAACTTAAACGTTTTGCCGTTACTCGAATGCTATTCGACACTGACGGTTTCATGACAGATCAACTAAAGTCTCAGGTCGACGAGAACGTCCTCGCTACTCTAAAAGCCGAACAAGAACAAATGCAATCGGAAGGCCATTCCATTGCCGAGAGCGAATCGCATGCCCGCTACAACTGGATCACAAATCACTTGGATTCATTTGTAAAACGCGCTTCGCCCGCCCACCAAACCACATCAACTGACCGCCTCGACGCCTGGCTTACCCATCCTTTCTGGGGACTCCTGATAGCCGGTTTGACCATGGTCATCTTGTTCCAATTAGTCTTCTGGGCTGCCGAACCTGCCTCGAACCTCATTGACGCGTTCAACGGGGTTCTTGCAAACGCGGTAAACAGTATCGTTCCCGAAGGCACGCTTAACTCACTCCTGATCGACGGCTTAATCAACGGCGTTGGCAGCGTTCTCATATTTTTACCGCAGATCTTACTTTTATTTTTCATCCTCGCCATTCTTGAAGACACCGGTTACTTATCAAGGGCCGCCTTCCTTTTGGACAAGTACCTTTCGCGTATTGGCCTCAGTGGCATTACATTGTTCCCCTTGCTTTCGTCGTTTGCCTGTGCAATCCCCGGGATCATGGCGACACGTGTCATCAAAGATCGCCGTGAACGCCTAATCACAATCCTCATCGCGCCGCTAATGAGCTGCAGCGCACGACTACCTGTTTACGTTCTCCTCATCGCCGCCTTTGTCCCAAGCAAAAGCTATCTCGGAGGACTCATTGGTCTTCAGGGACTCACCATGTTTGGCATGTACATGGTTGGCATTATCACCGCGGTTTTCGTCGCCTGGGTGCTTAGAAAAACCATCCTCAAAACTGGGACATCCTCTTTTGTCCTAGAACTACCGACCTATAAGCTACCCAGCGTAAGAAATGTCTGGCAACGCATGTTTGATGGCGGTTGGGCTTTTGTGCGGGACGCCGGCACGATGATTGTCGTAGTTACCATCTTGGTTTGGGCAGCGGCCTATTTCCCTCAAAACAACGAAGCACTACTGCCACCGCCTCTGAAGAACGACCTTGCCGCCATCGCTGCAAACCAAACTACATTAGAGAGCCTGGACGGGACTGAAGATTCGATCGACGTTGCGAATCTCGAGCAGGAAATCTCATTAGCTCAAAACCGTCTTGATGCTTATCAACTAGAGCATAGCTATTTGGGACGTACCGGCAAACTGATTGAACCACTGGTAATACCGTTAGGCTGGGATTGGCGAATCGGAAGTGCCGCCATTGCCTCTTTCCCCGCGAGAGAAGTAATTGTTTCGACCATGGGCGTTATTTTTGGCTTAGGCGCTGACACCGACGAAGAATCCGACTCACTGAAAGCATCACTCGCCACAGCAACCTGGGAAGGAACGGACCGACCGCTTTTCACGCTTCCAGTTGCACTCTCGATCATGGTTTTCTTTGCATTATGTGCCCAATGCGTTTCGACCTTGGCCGTTATCCGCCGAGAAACAAACTCGTACCGCTGGCCAGTCTTTACGTTCACCTATATGACAATCCTCGCCTACGCCGCTGCCTTTCTTACGTTTCAAATTTCTGAAAAGCTGTTTTAGGACAATAAAATGTACGACTGGCAAACAGCAATCGCATTAATGATCGTTACCGGGGCAGCATTTACCCTGTGCTATCGAAGCTGGAAAACTATTTTCGCAAAGTCGCCAGGAAGCTGCGGCACCGGTTGCCAACAGTGCCCATCGAACATGCCTCACACCGCCAACTCGCCTCAGCTGGTTCAACTCGGAAACCAATCACCCCATTCTGTCGACTAAAAAACGGACTGTAGAATCGACGTTTGATGGATCAGTCACTGTTTCAATCGCATCGATTAGATCCAATCCGTGTACAAGTCAGGACGCCGGAGAGAAAAAACGTCCACAAATTCGCCTCCAGTATACCTTTTCCAGATGACTACCCAACACGTCGGTTTCCTTTCGTTATCAAACGAGTAACAATAACGAAAAATTGAACGCGCTCGCGAGGACCCCATGCAACAACTCATCATTCCAATTCAGAAAATCACGATCTTTACAATCGCAATTGCGATCCTCTGGATCCCGTACCCCATTACCCCATCCGCTTTTTCAGACGCCACCTTCCAACGGGTTGCAGCTCAAGAGACAGATGCCGCAAGCGATCGCCTTCTTAAGGCTCAAAAATCAAATGAGCTTGGGAGAGTGGCAATGAGCTCATTCCGCGAAGGGAAATACAAGGCTGCGTTCAAAAACTGCAGCGAGCTTTGTCAATTAGAGCCCAATAATCTTAACTACCAAATGATGCTGGGGGATATCAGCTTCGCAGCAGGTCAAATGGACGCGTGCGTTGCCGCCTACGACAAACTGATCGAATTGCAGCCTTCGCTCGAGCCAAGACTATGGCAGCGTGGGCTGGCACTTTATTATGCAAAAAAATTCGAGAAAGGTGTCCAGCAATTTGAAACGCACCAACTGGTCAACACGCAGGATGTTGAAAATGCGGTTTGGCATCTTCTCTGTGCAGCAAAAATCTCCAACGTGGAAGCAGGACGAAAAAAACTGATTCCTATTTCCGAGGATCGGCGCGTACCGATGTCACAGATATACGAAATGTATGCTGGTCGGATGACTCCAGAACAAGTCCTCACCATAGCCAATCAAACCTCACCCAGCGTCGAGCTCGATAGCGAGCAGCATCGTTTACAGCGCTACTACGCCCACCTCTATATCGGCCTCTATTACGAAATGCTCGAAAACGAGCAGGCATCCCTGGATTCGATGAAAAAAGCAACAGAGCTCAACCCTCTTGGTAAAACCAATTTCATGGGGCAAGTTGCACGCGTGCATTTGCAACTCCGACAGGCAGCAAAACAATAAGGCTGTTTACAGCTAAAAAAAAAAAACCCCCGCCAGTGGTGCAACTGAGCGGGTGTTCTCATTTAGAAACGTTGTCTAGCTCCATTGTCAGTCAGCGCAGTAGAGGTTAGACCTTGCTGACTGAATTTCTATAGAACGCTTCTTTTTAACAAAACCAACACCCGGAATCCCAATTGAAAGCTCCACAACGGGACTCCGGTTAGTGAATTCGCGATCGGGCGAATGCTGACAAACACTCAATTTGAAAGCTGTTCTTTACCACCAATCTCGAACTCGCATAAACATATCACTCAACTCTCGCGAAGTGGGAAATAAGTGAAAGATCACGTCCGAGGAACTGAAATAACTTTTGAAAATATTGCCTGGCGACGGTCATGGAAGCTTTCAGCTTTTTAACTTTTAGGAAAGCCACGGCAACATTAGCCATGAAAACACGTGGTAACTTCCTCGTCCAACGGGCCTCAGCAACAATCTGGCGTGAAAATGCGGATTTAGGTGACATCAACCCGACGACACCTGTCTCATTTTCAAACTTGCTCAAATCAGCTTATCGAATGCGATTACGGCTATTCACTTGGAAAAACCCCGAATACAATTTCCTCTTCGTCCGAAAGGACATTGGCACACCGTTTGTATAGATACCCTTTGAAACCAAACTTCAAAGGGGAATAAAATGAGAACTGTTGCAGCACGCTTTAATTCGCTAGACCGTACCCTCGTCCAACGTTACACCTTGATGCTCGTATCATTGATGCTCGGACTTTTTGCCTGCACGCTGATTAGCTAAGCGTCTAGAAAAGCGGAACCCCACCAACCGTTTGGTGCCTTCGAAATCTTTATGATTAGCGCCGCGAAAGCCACCAAGCGGATCGCGGAAAGTCTAGCCTAACCATTCGATTCGAATTTCCCGAATACCATTCTTCCAGCACTCGTCTGTAGCATGCTGGTAACGGTAATGTTTACTTCCTCACCGATGTGATCCTTGCCCTCTTCAATGACGATCATCGTACCATCGTCAAGATAACCAACTCCTTGCCCCATTCCCTCCCCAGCCTTGACGACGCGGATGTTAATTTCTTCGCCTGGAAGGAAGACCGGCTTTAGGGAATTTGCGATTTCGTTCAGGTTAATCACTGGTACATTTTGCAGCTTCGCAACTTTGTTCAAATTGAAATCACCGGTAACTACTTTTCCCTCCAAATGGCGGGCCAGCAACAGAAGTTTCATATCGACAGGTTGCCCCTGCATTTCAGGCAACTCCCGATCGTAAATTTTAAAATCAATGTTCTGGTTGTTACGCAAACGGTCCAACACATCGAGCCCGCGACGGCCACGAGAGCGTCGCATTTTGTCACTGCTATCCGCAATTGCCTGAAGCTCCGCAAGCACGAAACGTGGCATGATGAGCTGATTGTCGACCACGCCCGTCTCGATCACATCTGCAATTCGACCGTCGATGACAACGCTCGTATCTAAAACGTAAGGCTTTGATCCTTTTACGTCCTTACTGAATTCAACGTACGGAATCACAAACCGGAAATCATCCCTCGTCTGCCACAACAGGCTAATGCATGAATAGCAAAGCGAAATGCCGGCAAAGGAAACAATGATCAACTGAAGTAAATCACGCTCGAGCGTCGTCCCAAAAATCTTGGTATCAAACCCCAAGCCAAATAATGGCTTCAACGCCAAATCAACGACATAGGTCAAAAACAGACCGACGACCAATCCGAAGTAAACACTCGAAATCATATCGATTCGCTTACGTCTGACAGTAACGTCGAGCACGACGATTCCAACTGAACTGAGAATAAAAATGACGAATACTGCCCATCTCGCCAATTCACCATTCGATTCACCCGCTGTATTGCCAATGTCATGTCCAACGGTCAATGACAGGCCCATTCCAATTGCGATCAGCAGGAACAGACCGCGTAATATCCAAAGTGCCATGATCCACCCATCCTTCGTTCTGATAGTCGCGACGGAGAAATGAAAATTAAAACGCGACTAATAAAATTATTTGATAAAGCCTCAGAAAACTGTAGGTGAAAGAACCGGCATTCGAAGCGAATCCGCCCCAAATACCAAATAAAAAACGTTCATTCGCCTTGTTTAACAATTATCCTAATCCCTAGGTGAACGTATTTTAGATGTCCGCGGAGCGAAAAGGTAGTCTGCAGCCGTAATCCAACGCAGCAAACTCAATAAAAATGCTAACTATGCGCATTTTTATAGGTTTGCTCAAAAAAGTGGTCCGTCATTCCGGCGATATATTCGACTGCCATCCGTCTTACCCCCACCCGTTCTGCCCGGGGTTGGTACTTTAGGGGGAACAGGCTGGGATTCTCACAATAGGTGATATACATCTCCTTAACCCTCGCCTGCGCCTGCTCACGGATCTTAATTAGACTTGGATGACGATAAACATGCTCATACAAGTACCGTTCAAGCTGCTGTTTCGGCTGCGCAATCTCAGCGGGCAGCCCAATCACAAATTCACTCGACCGCGCCTCTTCAACACTTTTAAAATCGTATTTCCGAAGTTCTTTCTGACAATGACTCAACAAACATGTAACCTGCCTCTCAATTAATCGATGCACTAATGCTTTTCGCAACAGCTCCGGATTTAAAGAAGAGTAGTTACGTTTTACAAAATGAAGGCACTCATCCACCAGTTCCAGATGTTTCATGTCTTCAATTGAGACTAATCCGAGCTTAATTGCATCGTCGGCATCATGGGCGTCGTAAGTCGTACTGTCGGCAGCATCGACGAGTTGCACCTCGAGCAATGGTTTCTGCCCCTTCAATTCTTTATCCACTCGACAGGTCTGCCCCATCAACGATTCGTAGGTCAAGTTAAGACCGGGAAAATCATGAAACCGGATTTCAATTTCTTGTACGATCGTCAGTCCAAACTGGTTGTGCGAAAAACCTCCGATGTCAGCAATACACTCGTCGAGTGCGTCTTCACCGGCATGCCCGTATGGAGGGTGGCCGATGTCATGCATCAATGCTAATGCCTCAATTAGATCTTCATTCAATTTTAAAACTCGGCCGAGCGTTCGGGCGATGGTCGCAACTTCGTGTGTATGCGTGAGCCGAGTCCGATGATAGTCTCCCATCTCTCCGGTAAAGACCTGCATTTTCCCGCTCAGGCGACGGTAGGCGGAACTATGCAAAATTCGATCACGATCACGCTGAAAAGGGCCACGATAAGCATGCTGCGGCTCCTGATGTGTTCGCCCTCGAGAGTCTGCGCTAAACATCGCATAGGGCGCCAATAAAAGCCTCTCGCGTTCATCAACCCACGCAAGCGATTGGCCTCCAGCTTCCGAATCGATCCTGTTCATTGCCATTTCCCAGACTCTGTAAAATTATTGAGGGGACACACAAAAAAAGAGTCGTGCCAATACGACACGACTCAAGTAGATATCAACTATCAGAGATAAAAGCAAATGCCGATGGCTACGCTTTTGAAGTTTCTCGAAGTTTCGATGCATTTCCAGCCTGACCAAATTCAGTCATTCGAGCAACGCAAACGTCTTTCATTGCTGCACGCGCTGGTTTCAAATAATCCCGGGGATCAAATTTTTCCGGCGTTTGCTGCAAGACCTTACGAATTGCACCGGTAATTGCCAACCGATTGTCAGTATCGACGTTGATCTTTCGAACACCGTGTTTAATTCCGCGTTGAATTTCTTCCACAGGAACTCCCCAAGTCTGGCGGATGTTTCCACCGAACTCATTGATGATATCCTGTAGTTCTTGCGGCACACTGCTACTTCCATGCATAACGAGGTGGCAATTCGGCAAACGCTTATGAATTTCGACAATGCGATCCATTGCCAGCACTTCCCCATCAGGCTTACGGGTAAATTTGTAAGCACCATGGCTCGTTCCAATTGCAACCGCAAGCGCGTCACACCCGGTTTCCGCAACGAATCGCTCGGCTTCTTCTGGATCGGTCAACAACTGCTCTTTCGTCAGAGTTCCCACAGCACCGTGTCCGTCTTCTTGCTCTCCTTCACCTGACTCAAGAGAGCCCAGGCAACCCAGCTCACCCTCTACAGAAACACCCTTTGCGTGAGCCTGCTTGACCACCTCTGCCGTTACGCGAACGTTGTAATCGTAATCCGCCGGTGTCTTTCCGTCTTCTTCCAGGGAACCATCCATCATGACTGAAGTAAAACCGTTCTCGATGGCGCTCATGCAGGTCTCTACACTGTTGCCATGATCCTGGTGCATCACGATGGGAATATGTGGATAAAGCTCAGCTGCAGCGAGCATTAAATGACGCAGATAGTTATCTTGCGAGTAAGATCTCGCTCCCCGCGACGCCTGAACGATAACGGGCGAATCTGTTTCGTTCGCAGCTTCCATGATCGCCTGGATCTGCTCCATGTTGTTGACATTAAACGCGGCAACGCCGTAATCGTTCTCCGCAGCATGATCAAGGATGACTCTTAGTGGTACCAATGGCATGAATTGTTCTCCGCTTTTTCTTGTTGAAACGTTAACTTCGCCCTGTGAAGCCAAAACATGACGCCCATGGAATGGTGAGAAGCCAACTCGTTTTCTTTTAACTCTCGCATTATCGGGCTCAACTGGATCAAACTCAATGGCTGCCAACCTTCTAACGAAGACTTTTCACTAGGTTGTTCGGAATGTATGACTTGCGTAAAACGGCCGCGGATCTATCGCGAAACTTGCAAGCGGAGAATTAAAAACCTCAAGCCCGATTAAAGGTGGGATAGGATTCATAAGCAAAAAACAACACCTTAAAATACGATTAAGGACTTCTGAGGCGCCCCTGATCGATCCGGGAAAAGCGTAAGAAATATCTTCAAAAATCCCGCCTACCGCCGCAATTAAAATCGCAAAGAAAATGATCCGGCATCCACCCGTGAGAAAAATAAGTCACCTTGCGCGAGATAACCGATCCCCCATGAGGAAGCCATGCCCGTGAATCAAGACGATTGATAAAAGAAGAATCACTCGGCAAAGGCCGTCGTTAACTTTTCCACAAAGCGCGAGTCATTGAACAGATCATCCATCTGTGTTTGAACAATCCGAACCAAAAGCAACCGATGCGAGGGATCCGGCGATTCGCTGGAAGCAGAGTTTGGTTGCTCCGATTCAGATTGAGCGGCGCCGAAAAATAATTTTCCCAAATCCGCAATATCCGCGGTGGGAGCCAGGGCAAGCGACTCTCCCGGCATCAAAACAATCTCAAATTTTAAATCTTCGATGCGTTGTATCGCCTGACGATTTTCTTTGAAAAAAGACCGCTCCGCGATCTGCGGCCGCGACTTGCCATGGTGAATCTCAAATTCAATCAACAGTTTGACCGTCCCGTCACCTTGAGGAAACGTCGTGATGTTAATCCCACCACGGACAGCGTCCCCCGCCCCCGGTGTCTCCATATCACCATTGCGGATGTTCCAGCTAAATTGTGGGTGTATGTCAGACACAGGAATCGAATACAGCTCACCCTCCCGATTTGAAATTCGGTCATGGGTGATCATTCGCTGCTTTTTCCGTAAAAGACCTTTTAAATAAAGCTGCATCTCCAGATTGCTTAAGTTATCAGGCAAAATGGGGGGAGGATCGATTAACTGATGGAGAATCGACGGAGGTGCCGAAGCCATTACAGCAGCCCGTAATCCGTTTTGATCCAATCGCTTTCGCAACGCTAACGGCAAAGCCTGCTGGTCTAGTTGATTCCAAAATAATTCGAAATCATCGGTTTGCTGCGTATCTAACTGAGCCAGCGCCACTTCCATCCCAACCGCATCCGGGGCAATTCTGGATTGTGGAAAAATCGACCGCGCAGGAATTTCTGGAGTCTCCCATTCAGCGCAACCACCTGCGCCAACCAAAAACGTCAAAATTATGTAGTAAACAAGCCGACTCATTTCCCGCCAGTTTCACTCGATTGCTCCTGTAAATCCCCGCACTCGATCTTCTCGTGAGTAGAGTGAAGGCATTTTTCCAATGCCTAAATACAGAAACGGCTGAAGTCAAACAAGGCGTATTCCGCTTGCAAGAACCGGCGAAACCCATGAATTCTCTGTCAGCCTGGCGTTTCATGGGCCGACCGCAGAGTAACCATCGCCGGGAAAACGAAAGAACAGCCTGTCAATCTGAACTTGTTGCCTGCTACTTGTCAGCCAGCTCTCGAAAGCCGCTTAATTCGCTTGAATTCGCTTGAATCTGTCTCGATCCAATCATTGTGCTTTAAAAATTCTAAAAAACACATCGCATCTTGTGCTGCGCGGCGAGAACAACCGCCATTGTCATCAAGCACAAACGCGTGGAACGCAACTTCTGCTCGCTTCTCGAGCTTATTCAGCGTCGACGGCAAGAGACGCTTGAGTTCATGCCAGCGTTTCTGCTGCCTGACGGCATCGACCTGGTCCTGCTCATCCGGCTCGTGCAAGAGTAACTCATCCCAATGAGCAGGATTTAGATTCAACACACGAGGCGCATCTTCAGGCGCACTGATCACATTTTTCTGTAACTCTTGGCTACTGAACAAACGGCTCATGGCCCATCCAATCGCCACACCCGATTGCGAATTTGATAATTTGAGTGCCGATTTTCGGAGTTTTCTCAGATCGATCCTTCTTGTATTTGACATAACACGCATCCAATTGACTCAAGATACGGCGGCTAGAGTTACCGCAAAAGCAATACACAAACACAATCCGCGAAATGGCATTCAATCGCAGTTGCTTTCCGGGCTGAATCATAACCGATTCGCAGCCATCGGGAAGTAGAATTTTTGCCAACCTAAAAAAATTCCAGCCAGCGTTTTCATGGTAGCTGCTGGAATTGAGTTTTGAGAATGTTAAATCTACAGCGATCGCCTTATGACATTAATTCTCGAATTGGCTCGGTATCCTGAACGCCTACGAGCCTCTGATCGAGTCCGCCATAAAAATAGGCGAGTGCATTGGGATCAAGCCCAAGTTGATGAAGGATCGTCGCATGGATTCGCTTCACGTGCATCCGGTCCTCGACCGCGGTCGCACCAAGCTCATCCGTCTTTCCAAGGCTAACCCCTCCCTTGATGCCACCCCCAGCCATCCACATCGTAAATCCATAAGCATTATGGTCGCGCCCCGAACCTTTGGCATATTCCGCCGTCGGTTGACGCCCAAATTCTCCACCCCAAACGACGAGCGTTTCGTCGAGCAATCCACGGTCTTTGAGGTCATTCAGAAGAGCCGCGATTGGCTGATCCGTTTCAGCTGCATGCAAGTTATGATTGACTTCGAGATCGCCATGTGCGTCCCAATTGTCATCATTATGGGCACCCCCCGAGTAAACTTGTACAAACCGAACTCCACGCTCAACCAGTCGTCTGGCCATCACACATTGGCGACCAAAATAATTTGTTGGCTCTTTCCCAATTCCGTAAGCATCGAGCGTCGATTGAGTCTCAGTACCCAGATCTACCGCTTCAGGAGCGGTGCTTTGCATTTTGTAAGCTAACTCGTAACTCGCAATCCGAGCAGCTAACTCACTATTCCCCGCCCGGGATGATTCATGAGTCTCATTTTGTTTCAACAAAGAATCCAAAAGCTTTCGCTGGGCTCCGTCGGTCATTCGCTCAGGACGCTTGAGATCTAATATAGGCGTCCCTTCACTTCGCACGACACAACCTTGATAGGTTGCCGGCATGTAACCGCTGGTCCAGTTAGTTGGTCCACTGATTGGACCACCTTTATCGTCCAGCATCACAACAAACCCGGGAAGATTTTCGTTTTCGCTTCCCAGACCGTAGTTGACCCACGATCCAAGACAGGGATTGCCGCTCTGTATTTTACCGGAATTCATCTGCAGCATCGCTGATCCATGGATTGGGGAATCGGCAGTCATGCTATGCACAAACGCAATGTCATCCACACACTTCCCTACGTTGGGAAACAAATCCGAAACCCATTTACCGCATTCACCATACTGCTTGAATTTCCATCGCGGCTCGACAATCCGGCCTTGATTGCGGTGCCCTCCTCGCCCAAAGGTTTTGACTTCAATTGTTTTGCCATCCATGCCGTACATCTTGGGCTTGTAATCGAAGGTATCGATGTGGCTTGGCCCACCATACATGAATAGAAAAATTACTGATTTGGCTTTGGGGGCAAAGTGCGGTTTTTTTGCCGCCAACGGATTTACCCAGTCGGTACCATCTGCTCGCACGTCTTGAGCTGCGAGAAATTTACGATCTAACAACCCGGATAGAGCCAAACCGGCAAATCCACCTCCTGCTTGCCACATAAACTCACGCCGTGTTTTTCCGCAAAAATTTCGATTCATTATTTTCATTCCGTAGGAGTCAATCCGTCAGATGACGTTCAGATTTTGCTAACGTTAAATTTCTTTTTAGATCAATCAATGTACGCAAATTCATTCAGGTTAATCGCTAACAAACAGTAATACTGCAAAGCTTGTTGGGGCGAGGCGTCTTCATGGTCAATCCACGACTGAATCAAATCGACTCCCTGCTGTATTTCCTTTTTAGTCGGAGGTCGCTGAGTGACTTTCTGAAGAATCGATTCCACTTGCGCCTTCCGCTTTCCCGGAAATTCTTTTTCAGTCGCGACCGCAAACTTCAACGCCTGCTGATTAGTAAAATCACTATTCATCATTCCCAGCGCCTGAGTTGGCTGGGTCGTAATAAAACGGACTGGACACGTACTATCCGTCGGTGCCGAATCGTTTGTCGTGAGAATCGGCAGACCAAGTGAACGTTTTATATGCACATAAATACTGCGTCGACGTCGGTCTTCCTCACTCGAGTTCCCCCACCCAGACCCCGGCCGAGATTGACCCGCTAAGACCTCGCGAGGCATTATGGGATAAATACTTGGCCCGTACATTTTCTCTAAGTTTAACTCGCCCGAAACCGCCAAAATCGAGTCGCGTATTTCCTCTGCCGTCAGTCTTCGCAAGTTAAATCGCCACAATAAATCATTACCCGGATCTTTTTCATAACCCTCGGCGCTAAACTGGCTGGACATTTGATAGGTCTTGGACATTAAAATCAGTCGATGCATCGCTTTCATGCTCCAACCCTGCTTCACAA
>JAPOIJ010000199.1 GCA_029979005.1 Planctomycetota bacterium
ATGACGATGGCCAGCGATCTCTTTTTGGAGATTCGCCGGACTTGGGTGATATGAGTGTGGCGACTTTTCGTGTTTCAAAAGAGTTTCTTTCGCTAGCTCAATCGGTTGCCTACCACCGGGATTTTAATCGTTGGAACTTGCTTTATCGCACGTTATGGCGAATCAAAAATGAGCAATCCTATTTGCTGGAAATTGAAACAGATGCCGATGTCCATCGATTGATCCAGATGGAAAAGCAAGTCCGTCGCGACGCTCATAAAATGAAAGCGTTTGTTAGGTTTCGTAAAGTGGAACGGGACGAGCAAGAGTACTTCGTTGCCTGGCACCAGCCGGATCATCGTATCGTCCGACGTGTTTCCCCGTTTTTTGCGCGCCGATTCAAAGGGATGAATTGGGCGATTCTAACCCCTGATGAATCGGTGACCTGGGATCAAAGCGAATTGCATTTTGGCCCCGGAGTGACTCGTAGCGATGCTCCAGGTTTCGACGAATTGGAAGATCTTTGGCGAACCTACTACGCCAACATTTTTAATCCAGCTCGGGTAAAAGTGAAAATGATGAAAAGCGAAATGCCGGTTCGCTATTGGAAGAATTTACCCGAGGCCGACATCATCGCTGATTTGTTGACTGAAGCGCCAAAGCGTGTAGAGGAAATGATTCAACAGCATGAGGGGTTTGAGCAAACGGCGGCCAATTTTATCAAACAAACAGAAATTGAATCATTTACCCTCGCGACATTAAAAGAAATGGCAGCCGAGTGCACCGCCTGTGATTTATGTCGAGAGGCTACTCAAACTGTGTTTGGAACTGGGCCGGTTGAGGCAAAAGTCGTTTTGCTGGGTGAGCAACCGGGGGATCAGGAAGACATCGCCGGAATTCCGTTTGTGGGGCCGGCAGGAAGAGTACTCGACGAGGCGATAAGAAATGCGGGCTTAAATCGGAGCCAGTTGTATTTGACGAATGTGGTTAAACACTTCAAGCATGTCAAAACGAATAACCAAGATAGTCCAAATGGAAAGAAGCGTATTCATCAAAAACCAAACGCTCGCGAAGTCCGTTGCTGCCGTCCGTGGTTCGATGCCGAATGGAGCTGCTTGAATGATGCTGAATTCTTAGTTTGCCTTGGTGAGACTGCCGCGAAGGCGATTCTTGGCCCGGGTAATAAAATTTCAGCGGTTCGAGGGCGTTTACTTGTGACAGACTATTGCGAAAAAACGATTGTAACTTGGCACCCTGCGGCAATTTTGAGATCACCGCTTGAAGGCCAGCGACAGGAAAAAATGCGAGAGCTGATTAAAGACCTGGGATTAGCTGGTAGGTAGTACCGAGGTGCTGCGATTACTGCAGACGAGCAACGCTGTGGTGCTTTCTTTGGGGAATGGCGTGAGATAGAGTAAGTTGAGGTGAGTGTGAAATGTCCCGGCTGCTATTTGGTCAGTTTGGCCGATAGTCCCCTGCTCTATTTCAATAGTTTTCTGTCTTTCGCGATTAGCTAGCCATGCAAAAAAAAATAATGAGTCCAATGTTTCTGTGTCTCCTTTTGTCAATCACTTCGTTTGCCGGGGCCGATCAGAATCTTGAGCTTGCCGCGCCATTCACAAACAACATGATCTTGCAGCGACATGCTCAAGTCCCGGTCTGGGGTTTCGATGTGCCCGGATCTAAAATCACTGTCGAATTTGCAGGGCAATCGAAAACAGCTATTGTTGATCGGAATGGCGACTGGATGGTGAAGCTCGATCCTCTCGAGGTATCGCGTGTAGGGCGGCAGATGAAAGTAACCAACGATCGAAATGAATCGATCGTTCTCGAGCAGGCCTTGGTGGGCGAGGTTTGGTTTTCGTCCGGTCAGTCAAATATGGTTTGGACGGCAGGTAGAAGCATGTGTGCCGATCTGGCGCGAGAGGTCGCTGCTTCGGAAAAAGATATTCCGATTCGAGAGATAAATATCAATACGGTATCCGCGTTGTATCCGCAAAAGAAAGCAACTTCCGATGGAGGTTGGAAGACTCACAAAAGTGCCAGTGATTTTTCTGCTTTGTCACTGGCGTTTGCCTATCAGTTGCACAAAGAACTAGATATGCCGATTGGCATTCTCCTCAGCGCACACAGCAACACCAGAATTGAGGCATTCACCCAGCGTCAAGCGATTGAAAATCACCCCGGGTTAGAATCAGACACAAAACTTATTCACGATGCCGACCCTCTGACCGAACAGGGACGCAATTCTCTTGCACAATATGAAAAAGACATTCGCGTTTGGCAGAAATTAGCAGGTGAAGCTGTAGTTGCGGGAGGTCGGATTCCAACGCGACCGGCAGTACCGGGAATCGCGGGGATGTGGAGAGGTCCGTCACAATTCTTTAATGGCAAAATAAATCCAGTGATTCCCTATGCGATCCGGGGTGCCATTTGGTGCCAAGGTACAAGCAACTCAGGCGACGGTAGAGTCTATGCGGCACGGATGGAAGCGCTAGTTAATGGCTGGAGAGAGGCGTGGAAGATGCCCGAAATGCCATTCTATTTTACACAGATGCAGTGCTACGGATCTCCCGATCCCGACAATGTTGGTTTCGCGGACATTCGTCAGGTGCAGCATAAATTCTTCATGGAAAATCGTGAAAACGTCGGGATGGTCGTGCAGTCCGATCTCAATTCAGCGAGGCCGCAGGGGATCCACTATTTCAATAAACTCCATCCCGGTATGAGAATGGCGCGGTGGGCTTTGGCGAAACAATATGGAAAGAAGATCCCTTACACAGGGCCCATTTTTTCGGGTTACGAAGTCAAAGGGAATCAAGTCATTGTCTCCTTTGAAAAAGAGAGTCTGTTTGGTGGTTTGATGGTTGGCAGTAAAGGATCGGCGAAGGACTATCGTGAAGCGGATCAATATGTCGAGCCAGCGAACCCTACGCCAAATGAGAAATTAAATCATTTTCGTTTGTGCGACGAGAACAAAAAGTGGCACGCAGCAGAGGCAGTAATTGAAGGCGATACGATCGTCGTCACTGCAAGCAGTGTTCCAAATCCGATTGGTGTGCAGTACGCCTACAGTGCAGTTCCTGAAAATTCCAATCTCTACAACAAGGCTGGTTTGCCCGCGACTCCCTTTGCGATGGTCAATGGTAAGTTGATTTTTGAAGAAGACGATTTGGAAAAAGCGGCAGCCTTGAAAGCGAAGTATGCACAATACACCGATCCGGACTATCCCATTCTGCAAGTCGTTGAGTACTTTCGAGATGGAGCGATCATTCAGCGTGAGCAACCGATTCCTGTTTGGGGGCATGCAAATGAGGGGGTCGAAGTAACAGTCACCCTTGGCGGGGTGACAAAAACAGCGGTCGCCAATGGTTTGCAGCAGTGGGCCGTTGAGTTTCCACCGCGTTTGGCATCGAGTAAGCCGATTAGTTTGCAGGTCGAGTCCAGCCATGATCGAAGTCGAACTGTGAACGATATTCTGGTGGGCGATGTCTGGTACTTAACGGGTTCGACCATGCTCAATGGAGAAATGGCATACAATCATCGCGATAAAGATGCAAAGGAACCAACAGCACTGCCCGGTGTGCGCGAGTTCAGACGAAAAACGAGTGCGAGTACTTTTGCGACGCCACGAAAGCGGAAATTTGAAACGGGTGGGGGCAAGTATCGATCATCATGGATGCCCGCAGATTTTTCTGTGGACGATCGAGGGGTCACGATGTTTGCCTATCACTTTGCAAAAACACTTAATCGAAAGGGAGTTCCGCAAGGTTTTATCACGATGTCATCCGGTCGTGGTGGACGGTCAAAACAAATGGCTTCACCACTTTCCTGGACTGCATTTAAAGGAGTGAAAGACGTTGATCGTCCTGAATTTCGAGCGCGTCTCGACGAACTGTTCATGCAGTTTCCAAACACGGCGGTTGCTCAAAAAGCTGCCGAAGCCCATCTCAAAGAAGTGAGATCTTTCGTGAAGACCATTATCGATGCAGATCGGGAGAAAAAGGATCTCGCTAAAGCCGCACCGCTTGGCGGGCCGGCGTTCCCGGAGGCGGGGAAAAGTACGGAAGTCTCCGCCGATACGATTCCAACCTATGCCTATAACTGGTGTGTTAGTCCAATGACTCCCATGGCAGTGGCAGGCGTGATCTGGGTCCCTTCGGAGTATAACCTTGGCTATGATCCCAAGGACTATGCCGCGGAATTAGAAATTTATGCAAATAGCTTGTCGTCAACTTACGGGCAGGAGAGCGTGAAATTTATCTACGCTCAACCTGAAAGCTCGTTGGTTCCCGGTATTACAGCACCGAATCTTTCTAAAGGGATTAGCGTTTCTTTTTCTCAGTGGCCGAAGAGTTTGAAAGATCTTGCCGTAGAGATGGCCAAGCTTGCTCAATAGACCCAGCCTGCATTTAAAACCAATAACAGGACACAGTCTTCATCTCTGTTATTTCCTTGAAGGTTGGTTGAAAATAATTGTGGAGGATTCGACCTGCGATGGCGTCACAACCGATATAATGAGAGATGGAAATGCAAAGCCGGATTGCTCGATTACTCTCTTTCAATTAAACGTAAGTGCTCAAGCATCTAGACTGTATTCTCGAAGATAAACTGTTACAGCCGAAAGACGCACCTTGATGACGAACTCGCACCACGAACCCGGGCGTCGTAATTTTCTGCAAAAATCTGTTCTCGGAACGGCAGCGGCAGGAATGGCAATTGCCTCCAATACTCATATCCAGGCGCAACCGGTTCAAGATGCGTATGAGCCTGAAATCGTGAACGAGGTAGATGTGCTCGTCATTGGTGGCGGTACGGCAGGGCATGTTGCTGCGATTCAGGCTGGTCGTGCTGGAGCAAAGACGTTGATCGTTGAGCGTAATAGCCAACTTGGTGGTACGACGACGACGGGGGGAGTTGCGTTTCCCGGTTTATTTGATGCCTGGGGCAAACAGATTATCGCTGGGATTGGGTGGGAACTGGTCAAAGAAAGCGTGGAACTCGATGGTGGAGAGTTTCCGAACTTTGCCAAAGTCCCCCAGCGGCATTGGCAGAATCAGGTTTTTACCAATCAGTTTCTCTACGCGATTCTGGCGGAAGAAAAATGCGCGGAGGCGGGAGTGGAGATCGCTTTCTATGAGTTTCCGCAAGCAGTTGAGCAGACAAGCGATGGTTGGCAGGTCGATTGTGTCGGGTTTGGAACTCGCCGGCGAGTCCGCTGTAAGCAGATTATCGATTGTACGGGAGGAGCCGAAGTCGTCGGGATGCTGGGATTACCGCGCCTACGTGAGGAGGAACGGCAGCCGGGATCGTTTCTTTTTATGCTAGGTAAAGAACACCAGCCGGGAAGGAATCAGATTCATCGACTCTATGTTCATGGGGCTGATTCGACCAACTCCCGAACCGCGACCGAAGCGAATTTGACGGGTCGGAAATCAATCCTTGCCAGAGTGCGCAAGGAGAAAAAACGATTGATGCATATGCAGCCGGAAACTGGTTTTCGTGAAAGCTATCGGATTCAAGGTGAGACGTTGATTACCGTCAACGATTACACATCCGGTCGCCTATTCGAAGATGCGATTAGTTATGCGTTCTATCCTGTCGATCTTCATACAAAATCTGGTGTCAAGCCCAAGCCTCTCAAGCGGGGAAAAGTCCCAACTATCCCTCTGCGAGCTTTGATACCAAAGTCGAGTAAAAATATTATTGTAGCGGGTCGATGCGTCAGTAGTGATCGACTGGCGAATTCAGGATTAAGAGTGCAGGCCTCGTGCATGGGGATGGGACAAGCTGCCGGCGTGGCTGCTGCGTTAGCGGCTAAATCAGGAACCACACCGTTGGATGTGCCTCTGAACAAAATACATGCGTTACTTCGGGAACATGGACAGATTATCCCCGGCAAAGCTTAGTTTCCTGCGGCCACTCGAATTGTTTTGATTTCATTTTTCCATCATTCTCGCCCATGAAGAAACGCAACCGAAGCTTTGTCTCGCTCCTGATTGCCTTCAGTTTTGTCGTTCTTTCAGTGACAGGAATTCTTGCGTTCGTGTTGCCCTTTTCGCTTCCAATCGTTGGGCTTCATGCGCTAATGGGTTTTGTATTCATTGGAATTATTGCCTTGCATGTGGTGAATAATTACCACCATTTGTCGCGATATATGAAAACCCGGGTTTTGTGGTTGACCGTCGTAATCACGGTAGGAATGACTGCGCTCTTCTTTTGGCAGCCCAAGCCCATTCGAAATATTCTGACATTGAGTCAAAACCTTGGCCCCGCGATGGACCGATTTGAAGTTCAGGACGATGGATTGATTTATCACTACTCTCCGTCCCCGAATTATCGAATGACCGTAAACCTCAGGGCTGGAGAAGCCTTTGACAGAAAGGCTCCGCCTCATGTTGCCATATGGCTCGAAAACGCGTCGTTCTATCACATTAAGACCTTGCGCGAGCCGGACGATTCGGTCGCCGGTCGGGTGGCACTTCCGTATTGGGATTTTAAACGTCGCGGTTGGGAATCAGCGAAACGTCAAATGGAAACCGGGGGATTGGATTCAGAATTGCCACCCGAAATAGACGGTGTCTCGGGCGCGACGCAGAACAGTTCTTTCGATCCTGCTGACTACATTCTTCCCGCGGATCCAGATAATCCCATGCCCTATCGCTTGCTCGTCGAAATCAATCAGCCGAATGATAACCAGTCGTCGCTGGTTTATTCGGTTGAAATTGACAATTCAACTCCAAAAACGTTCCAGTTATTGGAGTTGGTCGGCTTCCCAAAACAGGAAGCCAATGATGCTGATGGAAAAGAGGTATGGGCGCTCTATTATATCGATGACCAGTTTGATTCAGCGCTTGATTTGGTTGACAGTGGGTTGCTGACAATCGATCGTTAGCTCGTTTAGTGAATGACCCAGCCTCCACCGCGCATTGGTTATTGGGAAATAATGAAAATAGAAACCGCAACACAGTTCTTTGTCACTCTGGCCCTTGGGGTGTTGCTGGCAAGTGAGATCAATGCTGCCCAGCGCTTGGATAAGCCTGCAGCATCGCCTAATGTGCTCTTCATCGCCGTCGATGATCTAAATGATTGGGTTGGGTGTCTTGGCGGTCACTCGCAGACGCACACGCCGAATATGGATCGGCTGGCATCTCGCGGTATGTTATTTACGAATGCCCACTGCCAGGGGACCATGTGTAACCCGTCACGAATCAGTTTGTTATGGGGAAAGCGGCCTTCGACGACGGGGTTCTACGACAACCATTATCATGTCTCAAAACATCCTGAGTTTCTGAACTCGCATGTCAGCTTGCCTGCCCACTTTGCTGCCAGCGGTTACAAAACGCTAACGGCGGGAAAAGTGTTTCATGGGGGGGCTAATCTCAAGCAGCAATTCCATGTCGTGGGACCACGTTCGGGACAGTGGCTCA
>JAPOIJ010000046.1 GCA_029979005.1 Planctomycetota bacterium
AACCCAAAAAAGGGCAATCAAGAGAGTCGTGAGGTGCAATGGCCAAATCCTGGCCACCCGTCGCAGATAAAATTCCTTACATGGAAATTTGCTTGAGCCGGAGACCTCGAGCCGCGGCAAGTAAACATAGGCGAGAATAAAACCGGAGAGTACGAAAAAAAAACTCACCCCGGCGGCACCGATAGGTGCCTCACCAAAATCATATTCCGGCCATGATCCGGATATATGGGCGATAAATACCGCCAACGCAGCTAAAAACCTTAATCCGGTCAGCGATTTGAGTTGAGTTTTTTGATACCTCAGCGTTTGCATTAACGCATTGTAATGAAACCACTGCAATCAAAACAGACAAAAGAACTCGGTATACCCAACCGTTTCGTTTAAAGGTTGCCGCGGCGTGACTGTTCCAACTCAAGAGACTCAAACAACGCTTTGAAATTCCCTTTTCCGAATGATTCGCTGCCACGGCGACAAATGATCTCAAAAAACATCGTGGGGCGATCCTGCAGAGGTTTTGTGAAAATCTGCAACAAGTATCCCTTATCATCTCGATCGACCAAAACTCGGAGATCTTTCACTTGCTGAATATCTTCATCAATTTCACCGACGCGATCCCAAACTAATTCATAGTAAGTCTCCGGGATCTCGAGAAAATCAACGCCTCGCGAACGAAGCTCGCCGACGGTATTTACTTCGTCTTTTGTCAATAACGCGAGATGCTGAATACCGCCGGTGTTATTATGCCAATCAAGATACTCTTCAATCTGACTTTTATTTCTACCTTCAGCAGGTTCATTAATCGGGATCTTGATTAGCTCACGACCAGAATCCATCACTTTCGACATCAGCGCTGTGTATTCAGTTGAGATATCTTCCGCATCGAAGTGCTTGAACAGCTTAAATCCGAGTACATCTTCGTACCATTTAACCCAAACATCCATCTCACCCATCGGCACGTTTCCAACGCAGTGATCCACGTAGAAAAGCCCAGTTGGATTTTCACGATTGTATTTATTAATTGCTAGATCATCGAGCACGCGGAAACCGGGAAGAAATTGCTCGCCGCGTTGCTTTACGTTTTCAATCGAATACTTTCCAGTTCTGGAAATGAAGGTGTGCACAAAACGCCCAAACGATTTCACACCTGATTTGACAATAGTCCCCAATTCATCCGTAATCTCAACCGGTTCGTAAGCAGACTCTGCGCCATTCTTGAGTGCTTGCTCATAGGCTTTAACGGAATCTTCTACCGTAAAAGCAATATCTTTAATTCCATCTCCATAAAGCTGGACTTCTTGCTGAGCCGGGTGATCGGGATGCAAACCAGTCGTCAGCAAAAATCGAATATTGCCTTGCGTTAGTAAATACGTCGCCGCTTCTCTAACATTCGTCGTCAGATCACTAATCTGCTCGATTTCAAATCCGAATGCCTGAGCGTAAAAATACGCCGCCTGCTTTGCGTTGCCCACATAGAACTGGACATAATCGACGTCGATTAAACGCAGGGGATCGTTCGAATTTTCCGTTTCAGCAAGCGTTTCTGGAGAACTCATAGCGAAGACTCATGTGGTATGAAGTAGATGATCAATAACCGGAACGTAAGTCACTCGGTGACACTATATCGTTCCGCAGGTGGTCTGCGAATTCTAACAGAAACAAATAATTGTTTAAGTTCAAACCTCGATCCCCTCCCGAAACCATCGGTTCAAGCCGCGCTTCGTCCACATGTTGGTAGAGAACGAACGGTTAGCAATTTCAATCCCATGTGAGGCGACAGTTTTGGGATTCTATGGAGGGCTCTTGGGGGCTAAACCGCGGAGTCTATTTATCCTCGACGATCTCAAGCACCAATGGACGATGATCCGAAACGACCGGCTCCTCGATAACATCAATTTCTGAAATGGACCATCCCGCGTCCTTATTAAGCAAAGCGTAATCGATCTCAACCTCGGGGCGATCCGATCGAAATGTAAAATGATCGGTGCCTTTATCCGGAATTTCCCAATTGCTCTGAAACAATTTAATAACCGGACTCTCCGGCTTAGAATTGAAATCACCTACGATTGCAATATCGCTTTGGTCCCCATCCAAAAATTCCAGTAATCGACGGGCCTGAGCCAATCGCTCTTTTTCAGTACGATAAAAATGCACATCTGCAATCTTCAGTTGTTTTTTCGAATCCAGTTTGACATCTACGACCAACGATGTCCGCGGTTCCGAACCATCGGGTAAACGCAGATTCTTGACACGCGCCAACGGGTTACGGGATAACACGGCCATCCCATACTGCCCACCTTGATAATCAAAGAAAGAACCAAACGCATGATGTTGCAAGCCAGTCAATAAAGCGAGCTCGCTTGGCTGATCGATTCCCCCACTCCGTTGAACTTTTTGATCCACCTCCTGCAACGCCACAAAGTCCGGGTGCAGCCGCCGAATCACCTCAGCCGTCCGAGCTAAATCTACTTGATTGTCGTTCCCACGACCATGTTTGATATTGTAGGCAAGAATGCGGAATCTCCGCCTCCCCATCTCTCCGTCTCCCATCGGGACAGGCAAGTCGAGGGGAGGTTTTCGTTCAGCCTTCGAAAGCCGAATTTCAGAATCCCCAATCACTCCCGTTGTTTTTGAACCGGGCTCGGTTCGCAGAACGAACCGCCCACCTTCAACTCCCACCATGATCCCAGCAACTGGATTGACGTTGTTACTCGTGCTTGCCGATTCTGTCGGCATCCATTTTTCCCCAACCAGAATCCAAGGTGATTCCACATCACAACGGCGTGGTTGCTGACCTGGAAGTTTGTCAGCGGACTTATCACCGATAAAGCTGTGAAGACCAAGTAACAACGAACCGCCAGAATCTAAAGAGCATGTCCCCAGATGCAGCCATCGATTCTCTTTCATCAGATAACAGTAAGCGGCGTAGCGAGTTTCTGTATTTTCTGTTTGGGAGTAGACAATAAAACGAAGTGATTCTCCAATTGCCCAATCCAAATCATAAGACAATTCCACTGTACTTTGATCAGCGAAAACCCGTTCACGAACCCCCTCTCCCAAATTCGCAACCCTAACCTGCGTATCCCTAACCTGCGTATCCCTAACCTGCGGATCCCTAACCTGCGTATCCCTAACTGCGGCAGCCGCATGCTTCTTCGACTTGGGCATCGACGACACAGAAAAAACAACAGCCTTTTTTCCGCCGACAAGTTCCTGAACCCCTAGCCACCCATGACTAAATCCACAGGCCGCATAGGCAGTACCTTCACTGGACTCCCGCACCGTGAGTTCACTGTAGAATGCTGACGCGGGCGCACTATTAAAGCCAATTTCGACAAATGGGCTGGCATTACTCTGAGCCCCAAGAAGTACCGGATTCATGCCTGCGATAAGGAAAACAAGTAACCACCCTAAAGTAGCTGGCGATAATTTCATTGATCTTCTCATTTCCCCAACGCCCGTTTTTTTAACGCCCAATTCCTGGCAGTGAACATCTCGTTTTAAAGACACTCACCTGCGCCCTTCGATCAACTCAGAATAGAACTAATCATCTTTCCCAACCACGCCACCAAAATCACGGAAAACAGTCTTCACATGAGGTAGCAGTTTCTTCACCAAGGGCGGACTAGCTCCACCAATTGTCCGCTCCCCATCAAGATCGCCACAGCGCACAGCAAGCACGATCGCAGCCAACACGTGCTCGACGTCAACCGGAAATCCCGCTGGATCCTCCAGTGCCAGTGCAAGCTCGAACAAAACGTCTCCCATTTCCTTGGAAATCGTCGCTTCACCAGCAGAATTCACAGAAACTCCTGGCAAGACTTCACTATCCCCCATGATCATTCTCCGCTCTCCCGCCCGTCACAATTCGAATTAAAACGCGCGATCACTCACCGACAATTAGAAGATTTCTTTTTAGAAAATCCCCAGCTGATCTCTCGCGTCATCGGACATCATATCCTGAGTCCATGGAGGATCCATGACGACCTTGACCTCAACTTCTTCGACGCTGTCCATTTCACCAGCATACTTTTTCGTTTCCGCAACCAGCTGTGGACCGGCAGGGCACATGGGACTGGTCATTGTCATTTCGATATTCACCTTGAATTTCTCTTCCTCTCCGTCAAGCGGAGCTATGTCAACGACATAGATGAGCCCAAGATCGACAATATTCACAAATAACTCGGGGTCAATTACCTGTTTTAGTGCTTCACGCACTTGGTCTTCCTGCAGCGGCATGGTCTGTATTCCTGAAACTAAAAGATCGTGTTTAATTTAATAAAGTGAAATTGAAAAATTTAAGACTCATTTAATCGAATCATAATCGACCCGTTTTCAACTTTTACTTGATGTGATGCAGTGTCCTGCGTCGCCGGCATCGAGAGAGCTTTCCCGGTCCTTAAATCAAATCTTGCACCATGCCGAGGGCAGGCGATCTCACACCCTTCATGGGGACCGTCACTTAATGTGCCTCCGTCGTGGGTGCA
Source organism: Planctomycetota bacterium (assembly GCA_029979005.1). Lineage (GTDB taxonomy): Bacteria > Planctomycetota > Planctomycetia > Pirellulales > Pirellulaceae > Mariniblastus. The sequence goes on from JAPOIJ010000046.1 coordinate 4,485, forward strand.
GATATCGTCGATGCAGTAATAGTCATCTCCTATTCGAGACAAAATGACCAACCGATCATCAACTTCGACCAGCCGGGTTGAGCCGTCCTGAACTTCATCGACTGACGCAACAATTGTATATTCACTCATAGTTATCCGTATTTTAAAATTTGAAGCCTGTCGACCTCTTTAAAGATTTAAATTGTGATTTCAGAAATTGGAAATTTTGATTGGTGAAACCTTGAATCAAAATCAGACAAAAAATTGAGAGAACATTAGATCATGTAGCCCATTTGTTCCGCTTCCAATTCTGAAGCAAACTTATGCTTAACGTTTAACGCGATCCCTCCCGAAATGTGCCGCGCCGTCTCAACCCCTATCCGACGCGCGACTTCCGCTGCCTTGCCGCTTCTTCGCCCGCTTCGACAAAGAAAAATCACATCTCGCGGCGACTCACCGTGAGCGGCCAATAGTTTAGGAAGATATCCACTTAGCCGTGTCAGCGGTATGTTCTTCGGCGGTGAGTGAAAACCTAGTTCCTCCCAGTCTTGAGCAAATGCAAATTCATGCGGCTCACGAACATCAATAATCAAAGAATCTTGATGCTCTTGGAAAAACTGCTTCAGCTCCTCCTGGCCGATCTCGATCGACCCTTCTTGTTCCACCGTAAAATCTTTGATCAGACCACACACAAGTTCGGAATTGGTCGCATCAGCAATCCCCGCGTCAATTCCGGGCTTTGTTTCTACAAACGTCTGAAGGTCTAGTGGAGTTTCAGGACACAGAATTTTCGCCAAAAACTCGTTATCTTCTTGCTCAAATTCAAGCGTCGTTGAAAAGTCATTATTGTAATCGTGCGTGGGGCAAAGAATCGTTCGATTCGACACCAAGCTGGGCAACCGCCTCAAGGAGCCATACATTTTATCGATCGAGCTGCACGGGAAATCCGTCCGACCAATCCCCCCCATTAAAATCATATCCCCTGTAAAGGCGAACACCACATCTTCCGCCTTAAGCTGATTACCCTCGGATATCACTCCCACCAAATAAGCACATCCAATTAGCGTGTGCCCCGGCAAGTCTGTTTTGGCAACAATCCATTGATCTGAAAATTGCAAATACTGCGCTTCGCTCCCATCCGAGAGTTCCACCACTCCATCGACTACTTCCGGCCAGCCTAATTCATCGTTGGTTTCCGCTGACGGTGCTGCGTGATCACGAATCACCCCAAGAAGCATTTTACGGCAGGAATCATGATCGACATGAGCATGTGAATCCAGGATCGCAAGCACCTTGCTTTTCTGACACCGAATCAAAGCCTCGGTTCGCTCCGCCAATTCCTCAAACGGATCAACCACGATGCAGTTACGGCTCTTCGAGTCCATCAGAAGCCAAGTGCACATCGAACCGTTCTTGAGCTGTACTAAGCCATCAAGATCCTGTCCCGGCATGCTGTCCAGATCACTACCAACCACCAAACAGGATTCGCATAACGCCTGTCCGGCTTGCTCAATCCGCTCGCAAGCCGAATTGATTTCAGCCGCTGTTGCCAACGGGCCAAATGACAAACGAATCGCTCCGTAGGATCGCCACTCGGGAACCCCCATCGCGTCGAGCACATAGGATCGCTGCACCATAGATCCACACGCCGAACCCGAACTGACACGAATGCCCGCCGCATCAAAAAGGTCTAGTAACTCTTTACTGGGAAAACCTTTGACTGAAAAGTTAATCGTCGTGGGAACGGACGTCTCAATTGGCATGTTATATTCAATCGTCGGAAACGCACTGTCGAGCGCTCTCAGCAATTGTTGTCGATATCCCTTCAATACCGCTTCGTCGGCAAACGTCTTGGATTCAGAATCCGCTAACTTTTTCATCACTGCGGCGATCGCCGCAACGCCTGGCAAATTTTCCGTCCCGCCGCGAGCACCTTGCTCTTGCCCCCCGCCTGCTAACAGGGGAACCAACGGTGCACCTTCGCGGACGTACAACAATCCAATTCCTTTGGGTGCGTAAATCTTGTGCCCGCTCACGGCAGCGTAATCGATGGTCGAACTTGACAAATCAAGTGCAATTTTCCCTACCGCTTGAACACTGTCGACCAACCATCGAACCGACGTATTTTCAGCTCGAATGGTCTTTTCAACCGCTTTGAGATCCGTAACTACTCCCGTCTCGTTATTCACTGCCATCGTGCAAATTAAATCCGCGTTTGCCGCGTGGCTTCTGAGGAACTCTAAATCAAGCGCTCCGTTTTGGTCGACCGGTATTTCAAGAATCTGATTATTAACACCGAGAAGTTGATTCCAATGCTGCAATGCCTGGGGAACCGCCTTATGCTCCGTTGCACCATACAGCAACGTCCGCGGTCCTTCATTCTCCTGACTTTGAGAGCGATGCTCGCGAATGTCACAGAGAGTCGAAAAGATGCCCATCTGAATTGCTTCAGTTGCTCCGCTGGTGAAGACAATCTGTCCACCTTCGGCCGCGAGCACTTCTCGAACTAAATCACGCGTCGACTCAAGAATGTAACGGGCTCGCAACCCGGAAATGTGAGCGCTGCTTGGATTCCCAAACAACTCCTCCATGGCATCATGCGCTTCCTGAGCCGCCTCAGGCAACACAGGCGTCGTCGCGTTGGCATCGAGGTATATCTCCGAAGCTGACCGAATAATCATCGCATCCTCAAATAGCTAATCCAGAAAACGGAAGGACAAAAACCGAGCTGATTTGCCCGGTTTTATTGTATCCAACCGCTGTCAGATTTACGACCGAAGATTCCAGTTTTGAAGAGCGTGCTACCCGCTAAACCTGCCGACTGGGGAATCTTTGACGTGGGCGAAACAAAATATCCCCATGAATTTGCGCTTAAACCAGTCGAACCCTTCCCGGTCTACTCGTAATCCCTGACACGGCGGGAAATCGCCAAGGCCAACGCTTCCCGAACGCTCTCAATCGTAACTCTGTCAAAGACCTGCTGGAAAAATCCAGTTACGATCGCCCGAATGGCCTCCTTGCGAGTAAACCCGCGGCACTGAGCATAAAAGATCAACTCCTCGTCGACACGACCGCTTGTCGAGCCATGCGTGCACCGCACATCGTCTGCCTCGATTTCCAATCCGGGGATTGAATCCGCACGCGCCTTACTGGACAGCAGTAAGTTGTCGTTTCGCTGATAACCATCGGTCTGCTGAGCCTCGACGTCTACTTTGATCATCCCTCGCCAAACCGTTCGGGACTGATCCTGAAGCGCCCCTTTATATAGAAAATCACTGGTGCAATCAGGTTTCTCATGATGCTGAAGTGTATGGTAACTGAGGTGCTGTTTGTTCTCGGTAAACATAACTCCGTTGACCTGGCAATTCCCACGTTTTCCCTTAAGCGAGACGTGCTGATTCACCTTTGCCAATCGAGAACCAAGCGCACCAACGGTCCACTGAAGATTGGAATCTTGACCAATGACCGCCCTTTGATGAGCAAAATGCCAAACCTTTTGACTCCAATCCTGAAGATTGACGTACCGCAAATTACCACGGTCTCCCACCACGATTTCAATCGCTCCGCAATGTAAACCGACGGCATCATTTGCGTTATTGGATTCGGCGAGGACAGTCGCTTCCGCCCCCTCCTCGAGTACAATCAGCGTGTGGGTGAAATCACTACCACCATCGGTCATTGTAGAAAAAGTATGGATCGGATTTTCAACACAAACATTCCGCGGCACATATAGAAAAATCCCGCTTGTCCAGGTTGCCTGATGAAGAGCTGCAAAACGATCTGCTAATCCATCCACTACTTGAAACAAGTGCTTTCGAATTAGTTCTCCGTGCTCCTCAAGCAGCTCACTAATTGCCCCAAAGATCACTCCCTTGTCGGCCATCGCCGAATCGAACTGAGACGCACCGGTAGCCACACCGTCACAAGACGCAGCTGAGCCAACCAATTCCACACCATCGGCCAGTACCGGAGTTCCCGATACGACTTCGCCCCGAGCCGAGGGAATAAAGAATTTTTCAAGATGGAATAAGCGAATGTCCGTTCGCATCCACTCTTCATCCCGATTGCTCGGCCACGGCAGCTCTTTGAATCTCTCCCAGGCCGACTTGCGAATTTCAGTTAACCACTCAGGTTCGTTCAACGTTTCAAGGAACGCGGCGAAACCTTCATCGGTAAATGTCAGTTGCATTTTTTCAGTTAGTGTTGTTGGTGTCATTTCAAATTCTTGTATCGTATCGTTAAAACTGCAAAACCCCAGCCATGAGGAGGGTTGGCTAACCCACGGAGCCTTCCATTTGCAACTGAATGAGCCGGTTCATTTCGACCGCGTATTCCATCGGCAGTTCTTTCACCAGTGGCTCGATAAAACCGTTCACGATCATCGTACTGGCTTCCGCCTCGGACAGCCCGCGACTCATCAGGTAAAACAACTGCTCTTCACCGATTCTCGAGACACTCGCCTCGTGGCCCATCGAGACATCCTGTTCATTGATCTCAATGTACGGATACGTATCACTTCGGCTTGCATCGTCCAAAATCAAGGCGTCACAGACGACCGAGCATTTTGAATTAACCGCTCCTTTTTCAACCTTTGCCAAGCCGCGGTAACTGCTACGTCCACCGTTTTTCGAAATCGACTTGGAAATGATCGTCCCGGTCGTATCGGGAGCACAGTGGACTAACTTTGCACCGGCGTCCTGATGTTGCCCCTTACTCGAAAACGCGATCGATAAAATTTCACCGCGAGCTCCAGGCTCCATCATGTAAACCGCAGGGTACTTCATAGTAAGCTTGGAACCTAGATTTCCATCCACCCATTCCATCGTACCGTCCTGATACGCAAACGCTCGTTTCGTTACCAGGTTATAAATATTATTTGCCCAGTTTTGGATCGTCGTGTAGCGACATCGCGCATTCTTTTTGACGACCACCTCAACGACCGCCGAATGCAACGACTCGCTGGTGTACATTGGTGCGGTACAACCTTCGACGTAATGTACCTGCGCGCCCTCATCAACGATGATTAAGGTTCGCTCAAACTGCCCCATATTCTCTTCGTTGATCCTAAAGTAGGCCTGCAAAGGAAATTCGATACTTACTCCCGGTGGCACGTAAATAAACGAACCGCCCGACCAAACTGCACTGTTGAGCGCGGCAAATTTATTATCGGCCGACGGAATGACTTTCCCAAAATACTCACGCAACAATTCCGGGTGCTCGCGAACGGCGGTATCCGTATCGGTAAAAATCACCCCTTGATCCGAAAGGTCTTTTTTCAGCGAGCCGTAAATCACTTCTGATTCGAACTGTGCTTTGACTCCCGCAAGATACTTGCGTTCAGCTTCAGGAATCCCCAGCTTTTCGAAAGTGTCTTTAATTTCTTCGGGAACATCATCCCACGACTTCCCCTGATCGGTAGTTGGCTTGAGATAATAAAAGATATCCTGGAAATCGAGATCAATATCGCCGCCCCATTTAGGCATCGGCTTTGATTCGAAAATCTCAAGTGCCTCCAACCGGAACTTTCGCATCCAGTCTGGCTCATTCTTGATGTCTGAAATCTGATTCACGATCTCAGCGTCAATACCTTTACGGGCTTTGAAAACCGCTGTCGTTTCAGTTTTAAAATCGTACTTGTTGATTTCAGTAGATTTCAGCTCTTGGCTTTCAGTCAATTCAGTTGACATATCTATTGTTCAGGAATCGCATTGGGTTTTACCGACTGGTAAACGTTAGGCGATTGCCCTGCCTTTCATGGGATCAATAAATGAACGACCGACGAACTTACTCAGCCATTCTGTTTGTGTTGGGACTCTTTCTCAGTACTTTAAATTCAAACGACCGCTTCAGCTTCTGCCTCAGATTCATCGTTCACTTTGGCAGCCTCGGGATACTGCTTCCGAATACGATCATATCCGTGAGCGTGTAGCTCTTCGGCCAGTTCTTTACCACCCGTTTCAACGATTCGCCCACCTAAAATAACGTGGGTAAAATTCGGTGGATTGTGCTCTAACAGCTTGTCGTGGTGAGTAATAATCAACAGACCCATTTTGTTATGGCCAATCTCGTTGATGGACTGGCTGGCCAGTCGAACCGCGTCAGCATCGAGCCCGGAATCTGTTTCGTCAAGGATCGCGAACTTGGGCTGCAACATTGCGAGTTGCAGAATCTCAGCACGCTTCATCTCGCCGCCGGAGAAACCATCATTTACATACCGCCGAGCAAACTCGCTGTCCATCTGCAGCTGTTCCATGTTGGCTTTAATTTCCTTGCGAAACTCTCGCATCGGAATCAGGTCTTCCCCCTCTTTACGTTCCGGGTTCCGGACGTTGGTTGTGGCATGCCGAAGGAAATCAGCCATCTTCACACCGGGGATGGCCACCGGTCGTTGGAAGGCCATAAAAATGCCGGCTCGCGCCCGCTCATTAGGTTCCAGCTCAAGAATATTTTCGCCATTGAGCAGGATCTCTCCCTGGGTGCAGTTATAATTGGGGTGCCCCATGATGGCCAAACCCAGTGTACTCTTGCCGGATCCGTTAGGACCCATCAAAGCATGAGTCTCCCCTTCGGTCATAGAAAGGTTCACTCCCCGGAGGATTTCTTTGTCGCCAATCGACACATGCAGATCAACTATTTTCAGTACGTCGCTCATTTGCTTTTTTCTAATCTAAAAATGACTGTCTCGGCTCGAGTTTTCCCCGAGGCCAACTAAATAAATGCTCCAGCGGGAAACACTTTCGTGTAGACCGCACTACTCACTCCCGTAAATTTAACTCACTCCGGCTTCGCGGTTGTGATCCACTGCTTCCTGCCCGACTTCAAACGTGCAACAACTGTCGCCGTCTTGGCGACACTGGCACCTGTCCACAGGATGTCCAATGACACTCGCCAGCAGCGCCTGTTCCATGTCGCAAATCTCATGATTCTCTCCGGCAAGAGTTGGATAAGGACAACCTCCAACTTTTATCAGAGGCAGCGCTGAGTTCTCATCAAAACTTATCGCGATCTGACGCTCAGCGAACATCTCCACCAACGACCGCGTTCTCTCCTCAACGGTGTCGCCGCGAATGGCAAGTTGATACCTCTCTGATAACCGCTCCACGGCACCCGCAATAACTTTCCGCTTAACGCCGGGATCCTCAATTTTTTGGACTTGTTCCCATAAAACCACTGCCAAATCATCTAAATTATTGGCACTGCTGCGTTTGCCTTTATCAGTCAATAAATAACGATGACTCGGCCGCCCACGACCTTCTACCGTTTGACAACGTTCAACCAGTTCAAGTGCCATCAACCGGTTAAGGCGCTGCCTCACCGCAGTGGCCGTGACCTGCATCGCGTCGGTCAACTCACAAATCGACATCGATTCAGTACCGCGAAGAACCGAAATCATGGCTCGATCGTTTTGAGATAACTGAGAGTGAGGATTCATGTCTGACGGACTTAATTTCGGGCAAACTCGGTAATTGCTGGATTAACCGACGAGGAATATATTCATTAAAAACAATTTTCACAACCACATATGTCAAAAACAAGGCAAATTCCAGAAATCATTGACTCTGGTTGCTTTGTTCGATAAAAACGGCAGATCAAAGCTGCCCCGATAGCAGTGTCAACGCGACTTTATTACCCCGTATCCGGTGGAAAATCATGACATCTTCAAAATGGTTGAAAATTGCGGCACTCGCACTGCTGTTAATTATTGCAATTGGACATTTACCTAACACGGGTGAAGCACTCGCACAGGCGGCTGCGGGAGCTGACGGGGCGGAATCTCTTGGAATCGATGAGAAAATTGACTTAGCCTTCAAGCCAGTGGCTGAATTTTTTGGCGAGGCAGTTTTCTGCCAAATACCCGAAGGTGTACCCTATGTGGGCGGTGTGCCATTTGTTCTTCTGCTCCTCGTGTTTAGCGCTTTATTCTTCACCATTGCTTTCGGCTTTGTAAATATCGTTCATTTTCCCACCGCGTTAAAAGTCGTCTGTGGTAAATACGACAAACTTGATCACCACTCGGCAGACGAAAAAGCAGAAGTCAATATTGTCGACGGCGATGTTGTCGACACCATCGCAGATGAATCTGACGGCGAGGTAACCCATTTCCAAGCTTTGGCCACAGCTGTGTCAGGAACCGTCGGTAACGGCAATATTGCTGGTGTGGCCCTCGCGATTGCGTTGGGTGGACCGGGCGCAACCTTTTGGATGATCGTTTGCGGAATTTTGGGAATGTCAACTAAGTTCGTGGAGTGCACCCTGGGTGTTCAATACCGCGATATTGGTGAGGACGGCACGGTTCATGGCGGACCAATGTATTATTTGGCCAAGGGTTTCAAGGAAAAGGGCTTTGCTCCTATTGGCACGATTCTGGCTATCTTGTTCGCGATCTTTTGCATCGGTGGATCATTTGGTGGTGGAAACGCGGCCCAATCAAATCAGGCTACTATCGTTCTCAAAGATCTTTTAGGACTCGAAAGTACCGCTGCAGGAACGGTCATCGGCGTCGTGCTTGCCATACTCGTTGGGATCGTGATCATCGGCGGTATCAAAAGAATTGCCTCGGTGACTGAAAAGATCGTCCCCTTCATGGCAATTCTTTACGCGGTAGCTTGCCTCTACATCATCCTAAGCAACATCAACCTTCTCGGCGGGGCAATCTCCCTGATCTTTACCGAGGCATTCTCGCCCCAAGCTGGAGTTGGTGGCGTGATCGGTGTTTTGCTGATCGGTTTCAAGAGGGCCGCGTTTTCCAATGAAGCGGGTGCCGGTTCGGCATCCATTGCTCACTCCGCGGTCAAGACGAAATACTCTGCATCCGAAGGGCTTGTAGCACTTCTCGAACCATTTATTGACACGGTCGTGATCTGCACGATGACTGCACTTGTCATTATCATTTTCAACACGGGTGGAGAGCAATTCAATTACGGTGGTGATGGGACGGGCGCCGTCGTCATCAACGGCGAGTCCTTCGAGGGTGCTGGAATCACTTCCAAAGCTTTTGCCGAGTACATTCCTTTTTCCAATGTATTCCTTACAGTCGCCGTCGTTCTATTCGCTGTTTCCACGATGATTTCTTGGTCCTATTATGGTCTGCAATCTTGGAAATTCCTCTTTGGACGAAGCAAGGCAGCCGACCTTTCCTATAAATTGCTATTTTGCGCATTTGTTGTCATCGGTTCTGCTGCCAACATGAGTTCGGTCTGGGGTTTTTCTGACGCCATGATCTTCGCGATGGTCTTCCCCAATATGGTCGGTCTATTTTTCTTGTTTCCAGTTGTGAAAAAACAGCTAGATCGATACCTCGAAGCCATCCGAAGCAGCAATGCTTAGTGTTCACTAAAAACCCCTTCGCTTAATGCCCGATCGTGTTAAAAATCTGAGGGCGGTGTTTCAAGACTGAAACACCGCCCTATTTTTATGCAATCGATACCCCATTCCCTTGGTGGCCGAGTGATTCAAAACATTTTTTAATTATTTCCCAAGGTTTTTTAATTCCCATCGAATAAAGAGGGAAGTTACCTAAAAACCGTCGGAGATTTTGAATAGATGGCGTTTCACACCCCCTTCAATCAACGGGCATCTGCCAATAAACAAGCGACCCCTGTATACATCGGTTTTCAACCGCCCCGCCCCGAAAGACGGAAATTTAACTGGTGGGGATTCAATGGAATGTGGCTCGCATTTGGCAGTCTGTTTACCGCTGGCTTTGCATCGCCGATTCCGTTGCTAATTAGCCTCAACGGACTTCGACGACCGGGGAAAATAATGGCTTCGATTGGAACCATCGTTTCGATCGGCGGCGTGGTGATGGCAACGTCGATTGTCTTGCTTATCTCGAACGCCCATCACCATCGCACGCATACCAGAGAGATCGCCCAACGCAATAAAATTGTAAAGAAACAAGCCAAGGATACCGGCGTCTTATTGGCGATTGCAGCGAACAAGGTCAAGGCATTTCGCGCAGAAGCAGGGGACATCGCTGATTTCGATATTGAGGCAAACATGCTGATTGTCGAACACATTGACCCCTGGGGAGAATCGTTACGATTTGACGCAGGCCCCGATTCAGGGCTCGTTCGTAGCGCCGGTCCTGACAAAACCTTTAACTCTGATGACGATATTATTCTCGCGCTTTCCCCAAAACCAAAATCGAACTCTAAGTTAGCGAACCACCATCCTCACGAACATGTTCACAATTAAGTTAAACGAATTGATGCAAACGCGCCGTACTTAGACTCGACAAAGGCACCGACGGTGAAGACGGCCTGTCGACAAAAACGGTACTCAGCTCGCTATCCACTCGAAGCTTCTCCTGCCAAAGCACTGCAATTGGCCTTGTCCGGCCTGTTTACTTGAAACGAATGAAAGTAAACATGATTGAAACCGTTTTTCTCGATACGACCGGACGCTTATTACTAGCGCCGCGGACGTGTCCGTCAATACAATCAAGGCGACCTAGATTGTCCGGCGATAAAAAATAGGAAGGCGTAACGGTATTTTTTACAAATACAACGCTCAATCATTCCCAAGCAAGGCAGGTAATATGTTTCGAATCAGACTTTTCGGATTAGCTCTACCAGTATTGCTGGTCGTTACCGTTCTGGCGTCGAAAGGGTTTGCCCAAAAACATCGCTACTTGAGATGGGCTGGCTATGGAATTAGTGATGGCTATCACGTTGCCAACCCCGGCCCCAACTCCGACTACTACAACCCATACACAGAACACAACTCGGCTTTATGGATCCAACGCAACGATTCTGCCCCAATGCCGATGACTGGCCCGAGCAACTCTGTTTCGAGTATTAGCAAATATCCAAGATTTAAATCGCCAACACGCCGTCCCTCCAAACGAAATACGGCCAATAGTTTGCCGTCAATTCGAGAATCAAAAAATTCATTCCAACCCGTTATAAATAAGACGAAGGCGCCTGTGCAGTTTAAACCCTCTGTACCAACCACCGGCCCCAAATCGCTTCCAAATGAATTCTCGACACTGAATCCTCAGCGTTCCCCTCAGCCGGCTGCCCCAATTTCGATTGCCCGCTCACTTCCGTCTCCCAAATCAAGCAACGCCAAGCTCGAATCCGTGGTGATTGCAGGCGGTATAAAATAAAACTCTCCGAGCAGTAATAACTTACTCGACGCTCAGGCTCCAACTCATACGCCCACTGCAAGCAGCTCAGCATTTCCGGATCCTCTTTTCTAATCAACCACGCTTTGCCGGACAGGCCATTCTCATGTCCTGGGGTAGCTGGAACGCACAACTGCTAGCTGTCTAAGCGCGACACACCAGTCAAGGTTTGTTCTGCGGTTCGCAGATCGACCAGCAGAACAGCCTGCCAGCTCCCACCTCCGATTTGTCTTGACCGCTTAGGAAAGTCAGCCCTATACTCCACGCGAATGGATTCCCGGCTCGCACACTCTAAGTCCAAGCCGGATTAAAACGAGCCCGGTTAATGGAGAAACCGCGATGGCGAAAAAAGCCAGCATTAGTTGTATTAAAGCCTGCACCCTTGTAGTGTCCCTAATCATTTTACTCGGTTTATCCAGTGATGAGGTCTTGGGACAAACCAATGCCAACACTCCCGCTCAAATAGCAGCGTCAAAGCAAAAACACATCGAAACACTTGCCGTTGTCAACGGACACCCAATCACTCGCCACCAAATCTCTCAAGAATGCATGCGTCGTTTTGGCGAAGAGGTTCTTGAAAGCCGAATCAAAAAACTCCTCGTGCTCGATATGTGCAAAAAAAATGGAGTGATGATCACTGAGGGCGATGTGAATAATGAGCTCATTGAGAAAGCTAAAAAGTTCGGCATGTCGGGTGACAAATATGTCCAAATGATATGCAGCCGCCGGAATATCACCGTCGATCGTCTGAAGAACGATATCACCTGGCACGAATTAGCAATTCGCAAGCTGGCCGAAAAAAACGTAAAAGTCACCAATCAGGAAATCAATGAGCGGATGGAATTCGAGTTTGGCCCGAAGGTTCAGGTTCGTCAAATCGTTGTTGATTCGCTGCAGCAGGCCAACCAAATCCATTCCCAGCTCCAAACTGCTCCCGAAAACTTCGAACGTCTCGCTAAGCAATTCTCACTTGACTCCAATAGCAAATCGATGGGGGGATTACTTCAGCCAATTCGCCGCAATTCGGGCCTTCCCGAATTTGAAGAACTCGCATTTTCATTGAGCCCCAATGAAATTTCCCGCGTCCTCGCGATTGCTAACAATTTCGTGATTCTGCGATGCGAACGCTTCTTCCCAGAGGCCGACCTTTCCCCAACAGAATCTGCTTTTCAGCACGAAAGAATCGAAAAACAAATTGCCAGTGACAAGCTAATTGAATCAGCTCGCGTTTTGTTTACGACAGAGCAGAAAAACGCAAAAATTGTCAACGTCATGAATGACGAAGTTCTCTCCAAAGAGATGCCGGGCGTTGCCGCAATCGTTAACGGGATACAAATTTTCAAGCGAGACGTTGCTGAAGATTGCATTACCAGATACGGCTCTCAAATGCTTGACACTGAAATCAACCGGATGATCCTGATTCAACAACTAAAATCAGCTTCGCTGCGTGTCGAAAAAGCAGACATAACGGAAGAAATCACGAGGGCCGCTGAATCACTTGGCCATTTGAATCCAGACGGTAGCGTTAACGTTGACGACTGGCTTCAACTCATGACCAACGACGACCTCTCAAAAGTCGACCTCTACATCGAAGATCAAGTCTGGCCAACCGTTGCATTGAAAAAACTGGTGCAGGACAAAGTCACGGTCACACAAGAAGATATGGATAAAGGGTTTGAAGCGAACTTCGGTCCTCGCGTGGAAGTCCTCGTCATCGTAAGCAATGACCATAGATCCGCACTGAAGGTCTGGAACCTAGCCAGCGCGAACCCGACTCCGGAATACTTTGGAAAACTGGCCAATCAGTACTCCATCGAACCGGCTTCGAAAAATAACTTTGGTGCCGTCCCGCCGATTCAAAAACATGGCGGACAGCCCGATTTGGAAAAAGAGGCATTCGGCCTACAGCCCAATGAACTTTCCAAAGTTGTCCAGATGGGGGAATACTGGGTAACAATGCTATGCCTTGGACGAACCGAACCGGTTGTCTCTGATTTTGACGCAGTCAAAGAAGAGCTTCAAAAAAACATTCTCGAAAAGAAGCTTAACATTGAGATGGCACAAGCATTCCAAACGCTTCGTCAAGACTCTCAAATTGATAATTTTCTCAAAGGCACCTCACAGCCGGGAGCTTCCGCGATGCGATCTGCTCGACAACAGAATACGAATCACAGCTCGACTCCATCGAACTTTAGGTAATTCGCTAATCGAGCGATTCCCATCGCCCAGTTAAAACCACCGACAGCCGCACTGCTTCAGTTCGGCTGTTTTTTTTGTCGGCTTACCTTGCTTCCTTTTGTGCGGTTGCAATTAAAATGTAAACTGGTGGAAGCTGCGGCGTTAGGTCCTGTAAACCCAAATGATTATTCACTGAGCGCATGAAAAAACGACAATCCACGCCCCCGCGCATTACCAAAGTCACTCCTAAAAAAGTCATCAGTACGATAATTATCGTTCTGATTGTCGCCTATCAATGGTACGCCGAGTCAACGCGAACTGCTAACTCGGTGGTCACTCCGCAAGCCGAAGTCATTACGACCCCGAGTTCGAAGACGAGCGATCAAGCGACTTCGACTCTGGAAGGCCGTTACTTGCGAGCTGGGAGGGGAGAGAATCTTATCTCACCAGCCGGACTGATCTACACCGCAGGGAAAAGTGGACATCGCAGCAAACATGTAATGCGTCACGCAAGTGACGAACCCGACCGCCCAGGGCCTCACGGAGTATTCGACGTTCAGGGAGATGATGTTTTTCGGTTGATTGACGAAGCTTACGAGTTGATTCAATCAGACTCAAACCGCGTCAAAACGATTCCAGAAGAAGACGGGAAAACCGAGTACGTCATCCAAATGAACCGACGGATCGGTTACCTTGGAGGCGAAGCCGGTGCCCGAAAAAACCACCCACCGCTGAAACGACTCAACTTAGTTCTCGGCGACAACCGAGTTATCACCGCATATCCCTATTGAAGAACTTACGGCAACTTGTACCAGGCACCATCTTGGTATTGATTTTTGATTAAACCACTGAGGCAATCGCGTCACACAACCGGTTCAGGTTTTCACTATTGATTCCCGCCACGTTGATCCTACCGCTTCCGAGGATGTAAATGGAGTGCTCACTCTTCAATCGTTCAACCTGCTCGGCGGTCAGACCCGAGTAACTAAACATCCCGCGCTGCCGATTGATGTACTCAAAGTTCTTCTCAGGAACCCGAGTCTGCATTGCAGCAACAAATTTTTCACGCAACTCAAGAATTCGCTGGCGAATTTCAGTCAACTCGGACGTCCAAAGCTTTCGCAACTCTGAATCATGGAGAACCGTATTCACGATCGCGCCACCGTGCAATGGTGGGTTGGAATACATCGTACGAATCGTCAACTTAATTTGGCTTAGCATCGCTGCCGCAGTTTCAGCATTTGGTGAAATCGCCGATATCCCGCCGACACGCTCTGCGTACAAACCAAAGTTTTTCGAAAATGAATTGCAAACGAGGGCTTCGCCGCCACTCTCAACAAAATTTCGTATCGGAAAGGCATCCGCATCCAAACTCTCACCAAACCCTTGATAGGCAAAATCAAAGATTGGGAACAACTGACGTTCGTTGATAAATTCACCCAGAACTTTCCATTGCTCAACCGTAGGATCGACTCCAGTTGGATTATGGCATACGGTATGCAGCAAGACCGCCTCTCCTGGTTGAGCATGACGGAGGGATTCAAGAATACGATCAAAATCCAATCCTGTCCCTTGCTCATCAAGATAATCGTACTTCTTGATTTCCAAACCGGCTGCATCGTAGATTTTTGGATGATTAGCCCACGTTGGATTGCTCATCCATATCGTCTTTACGTCAAAAACACGACGAAGCAGCTCTCCGGCCAACCGCAACGAAACGGTTCCCCCGGGCGTCTGAGCCGATACCGAATGAACCGATGACGAGCTAGACAGCGACTCGCCGAGAATTAATTCTCCAATCGCCTGATTATAAGACGGAGCACCATCAATCGGGAGATAACTTTTGGTTCCATGCTCAGCCAGCAATTTTTCTTCCGCCTGGCGAACGCACTGCATCACCGGAGTCGTGCCCGATTCGTCCTGATAAACCCCAACCGACAGATTAATCTTTAGCGGATTTTCATCCTTCTTAAATTGTTCAATCAGGCCAAAAATGGAGTCGGGTGGGTTTAGCGGGGCGGATTCGAACATCAACTTGCCTTATTATCGTTTTAAATTCTTCAACCATCGACCAACAATTTAACACGGCTGGACGCGTTCGAAAGACCCCAAACTTTACTTCAGAAAATTTACCGAAGGACGACCATGTAATCGCTACTACTCATCCACAGTGCCAAAACACACGCTCGACACGTTGAGTTTTCTCTATCCCCATTGCGACGCCGTTGCAGCAAGGTGATTGGCTAGTAATAATCCATAATTCAGAAAACCGTCTCTGAGGCCTACTTTCGCAGTGGCTTTAAATTAACGAACTTCCTTGATTCCCAGTTTCAGAAATTCTATGTCAAAACGTGTTGGACTATGGCTTATCGGAGCCCACGGCGGCGTCTCCACTACCGTTGTTGTCGGCCTTGCTGCACTCAAACTAAATCTTGTTGATGATTGCGGATTGGTAAGCCAACTGGAGCAATTTTCCGGCCTGGATCTGATTGATTGGGATCAAATCGTAATGGGCGGGCACGAGATTCGGAAAACGGACAGTCGCACCGAAGCATTTTTACTTTCGGGAACCACACCAGCTATTAGTCGTGAACTCGTAATCCAATGTGAAACGGAACTAGCAGAGTTTGACAAAAACGTTCGGCCAGGTGTGTTGTTTAATGTTGGAGAAACAATCGCAAAACTTGCGACGGAAGAATTTGTCAACCAAACTGAGACTGCAGAATCGGCAATCCATCAAATTCAAAACGATCTGATTGAATTCAAAGAGAACAACGAACTTGATCAAGTCATTGTTTTAAATCTTGCTTCGACCGAACCTCCGGTCAATCCCGAGACGATTCCAGAAACCTGGAATGAACTTGAATCCACACTCGGCGACTCCAATTGCGCTTTGCCCGCAAGTTCGCTCTATGCGATTGCAGCATTAGAAAAAGGCTGGCCTTTCATTAACTTCACCCCTTCATTGGGAAGTTGCCCGAAAGCAATCGATGAATTAGCAGTAGCTCGTGGAACCTGTCACATTGGACACGACGGCAAGACGGGCGAAACGTTTCTGAAGAGCGTACTTGCTCCAGCGTTTGCGAATCGAAATTTGGAAATAATGAGCTGGGTCGGACATAATATTTTTGGCAATATGGATGGACAGGTTCTTGATGATCCGATCAATAAACAAACAAAGGTTACCAGCAAAGATCGCCTGCTAGGCCAAATCCTCGGCTACGACCCGCAGACACATATCAGTATCGAATACATCAAAAGCCTGGGAGACTGGAAAACTGCGTGGGACCACATTCACTTTCGGGGTTTTCTCGGAACTCCCATGATCATGACTTTCACCTGGCAAGGTTGCGATTCCATTCTCGCGGCTCCCCTGGTCCTCGACTTGTTCCGATTCACTGAAAAGGCTAATCGAAATGGCGAAACTGGCCTTTTGACATTCCTCGCCAGTTTCTTTAAATCCCCGTTGGGAACTGACGAAAACGATTTTGCAGCGCAATTTAAAATGCTGACTGACTGGGCAGAAAAAAACAGCTGATCCAGTTCAAGGAAAGCTCAATCAAGAAATGCTCAACTCATGGCGCGCTTGCGTTGGGAAACTGCCACTCGATTCAGTACTGCGATCGCTTGAACACGCACCAATCAAGCATATCCTGTTGAAGTATCACAACAAAAAACCAAAGAATGTACTTTTTAATTCCGGTCACAAGATTTGGAATTAATTAGATTGACATTTGTTTCGGCTCAGCAAACTTTGTGAGATCAACGGAAAAATGCTTAACCCGATTGAAGGCATATGCGAGATCAAGGATTACTTATGCGACGAAGATACTCCGCCAGTCTCGCTTGAACGTCAATCATTTTCTGCCACTGTTCCCGCGTCAGCTCGACACTCTTTTTTCGCTTATCTAACTCAACTTCACTAACGACACCCCGAACATGTAAGTGTAAGAATTCAACTACCTCAGAAAGCTGAGCCGCTTGTCCGGGTGAAAGTCGATCGGGAAGTTTCGGAGGGGTGTGGGCAAGTAACGCCTGTCGGCAACTGGGATCCTCTTGCCGGCCTGACTTGACCGCAACATTCTCAGCGGAAGGCCGAGACCCCGCTTCCTTGGAGTCGACTTTCCGATCAGCATCACCGCGATCCAGCCGTTCATTGATTTCAACACGACTTCCAAAGATTAGAGTACTTCTACCGAGGGTGATCAAATCGCCATGGCGAAGGATACGCAACTGAACTTCTTCGTTGTTAACTTTCGATCCGTTGGTACTCTCAAGATCAGTAAGAACGAGATCATCATGATCCTGCTGGATCTTAAGATGAAATCTGGAAATGCGCTCGTCATTAAGCTGGATTGTATTTCCCTCTTCACGACCAATCGTAACAGGCGCCGCAATAGATTCAAAAACCTTACCGCGGTCGGAACCGTCTAGTACCCTTAGAGTGATCGTTGACATTCGCAAATTGCCCTGAACAATACCTTTTCGCAAGCTGACGTACCCGAAAAAGACGAGAGGCACGCTTTCCCGATTGTATCACACCTGAAGCTCAAGCTACCGATACAAGTAAAATTACCTTACAAATTTCGTCATTTTGAGTTCCACACCGTTAAACATCCGCAATAGGGAAGAAATTGACGATTGTCCGGATGTTGTTAGGTAATTATTCCGGATTAATCGATCGTGTCCACGAAGAAAAATACCAAATTTCTCTGAATAGACTTGCAAAGACGTGTAAAAAATACAGCAGGCTTTTCACAAAAACCAGCAAAATCTAGTCGACACCCGCTCAAAAAACACCAGAATCCATGCAACTGTTCCACCATTTGGCGTTGTGATAAATCTTCGCAATGGTAGAATCTTTTCTCTTCACTTGGTTCAACCAAGTGCTGACGTTTTTAGAATGCACCCGTGGCTCAATTGGATAGAGCATCGGTCTTCGGAACCGAGGGTTGGAGGTTCGAATCCTCCCGGGTGTGCTTTTTGAAATTGAAAAAACCGAGGTCGGAAACGGCCTTGGTTTTTTTTCGCTGAGGTCACAAAACGCTCATCCATTAACGAGCTGACAACGTATTCCGATCGCCCACTCTGGTCCAACACTGACTTACCAAATTGCTCAAACCCAAATGACTCGCAAAGAGCTCTGTGCGTTTCGTTAATGCTGGAACTGATCGACTAGATTAAAAACTACAAAGAGCAGATCATTTACTGCCTAGGAATCGAGCACCGCCGAAAGTCTTTAATCAAGTGGCACAATGGCGATCGTTCCTACATCACAACCGAAGAAATGATTCCAGTTTGGTACGAACTATCCCAGCAATTAGCCACCGACTCGCCATTCTTCTTCAGGAAAGCGAATTATGAAGAATTAGGAGAACGTCATTCCAAAAACTTATCAACAATGGCGACACTGCATCGAAGTCCCGAGAGAGATTGAACTTACCCCTGACTCCATAGACAATCGCCTTGCAATATTGGAAGACGACCAACACATTGAGAACAAAAAATTCGCAAAACTCTATGGACTTGAACCTCTGCAACGGACGGTCGAAGGGTTCTGCTGCGCATCAAACGAACGAACTTAAGAAACGGGTGAATTTGCGGGCCACAATACAATCAACCGACATTTCAGGCCTAATCGATGACGAATCTGCATTATCTCAAAACCATTCATTGCACGACGAAACGTGCGTCAGCATGACCAGCTTCCTTGATGTCAATTAATACTTCATCGGTCTTTCAAGCTTCGTCGGAATTCCAAAAATAGATTTAGCAGTGCTTGATCTAGGTCAATATTCTGCCAAGAATAATTTCCCTACTTACCAGAGAGTTTGTAGAATAAGGCGTTGAAAACGTTCTTGAAACATTCTTGAGGTCACACGAATACTATGATTGCTTGGCGACGCTTTTCCGCATTGCTTTTTGTAGTTTCAGCATCTTTTCCCCTTGTAACGGGAGGTCAAGAGCTTGACGAGGCGGCGGTAAGTAAGCCACAGTCTTGGGACAATCCAAAATCAAATCTTGTCGACAGCGATTTCCGCGCACTCAACGATTTTTCATTTACTGATGGAGTTGCCTCACTGGTACAAGCCACCCGATCCTGGCGGGAACAGAGGAATTGTATCAGTTGCCATACAACAGGTTGGGGACTTGCAGCCCAACCTATCATTGACCCACACTCAGCAGAGGTCGTCGACGGGCGCGCCTTCGCCCAACAATATTTGACCAAATTTATTGATGGCGATGAGAAACCTCGCAGCCAATACGGAAGCGTTGAAGGCATGGTTGCAACGGCTGCTTTTTTAGCGATGAGCGATGCTCGAAGCGGACAGAAAATTCATCCAGCCACACGGACAGGGCTAGACCATGCCTGGCACTTGCTTGATGAAAGTGGGACCTGGGAAGCCTGGCTGCAATGCAATTGGCCTCCATTCGAATCAGATGCTGAGTTTGGTCCGACACTCATGCTGGTTGCGCTGGGAGAAATAAAAGAGACGAACACCCTCAAACCGCAAGACAGAGAAGCCGCAGGACGGCTGAGCAACTACCTCACCAACAATCCTCCCCAAAGCCTTCATGGCAAAGCAATGCGTTTATGGGCTGGTAATTTCTGGCCGGATCTCCTTCGCAAAAAAGATAAAACCCTTTGGCGTCGAGAATTACTCGAAGCACAGGCAGCCGACGGCGGCTGGTCAATGGCATCACTCTCTGGCCCGAACTGGAAAAGGGATGAAGGGGAAGGGCAGACCACTACTAGTGAAGCTTATGCGACTGCGTTCGCAACCTACGTGCTTCTCAAAACTGGGCTGGCATCTCAAACATCGATTACTGATCAAGGGCTTCTTTGGTTGAAAAAACATCAGCTCAAGACAGGCGACTGGTACACACGTTCTCCGAGACGCGACCGCAAACACTACATAAGCCGGGCGGCAACCGCGTTTGCATTAATGGCACTGGCTGAAAATAATTCGGAGAAGAAGAGTCAACCGGCAAAGTAATTTTGAGTACTGCCAATGCTGCAAGCATTGCCTCTCAACAATTTCGCGAAACCGAACGGCAGGTCGAGAAGCACACATTTTTTTCGACTATCCCAGTCAACCCAAAAGTGCGATAAAGATTTCTTGGTTTATCAATAATCGAAGAATCGACGAGTCCGCTTATGTTCGATCGCTCCATTTCCCATCGCTACCAAGACCCCGTCGACCTGATATGGATTCAGGCCGCAAAAGATCTTGGTATTAAAATTGTTCGCTCCCCTGACGCGTTTGCCACCTATGATGGAAAAGGAACGCTAACAATCGCGGAAGCGTCTTTTTTTGACGCGGATGACTGTTTAGCCCAGATGATCTTCCACGAACTCTGCCACTGGCTGGTCGCGGGACGCCGCGGCCTGCACCTGCCAGATTGGGGCTTGAGCAATATAGATGATCGCGATTTGACAATCGAATATGCCGCTCATCGCGTTCAAGCGGCGTTATCGACTCCTTACGGCTTACGCGATTTTATGGCGGTAACAACCGATTGGAGACCTTACTGGGATGCGCTACCGCAAGACCCCCTCAAAGATGGCGACGACCCAGCCATTCCGCTTGCTCAGACCGCCGCGCATCTCGCTAGATTGCCACCGTTTGAACCGGTATTAACACGAGCCCTGCAAGCCACCGCAGTGATCGCTGACGTTGTTCGAAACGTATCTAGCGGAGCTTCACTTTGGAATGTTACCCACGCGCGCCATCGACTCGGATCGTTAGTCGCCAGCTCGAAAGAGCTTCAATGCGGGACATGCGCATGGGCAGTTCAAGGAGAACTGGATGCAGCGGGAATACCTACTTTAAGCTGTCGTCAACATAATCTAGATGAAAACAACCTTCCCGCCGTGGCTCCGAATGAGCAAGCTTGCGAACGCTGGGAAAAGCGGCTTACCTTGGAGGACTGCAGTTCCTGTGGCGCATGCTGCCGTCAAGGATTTGATCTGTTGACCGTCTCTACCGAAGATCCTTTTATAAAACATCATCCAGAACTAATTCAGTTGCGAGATGGCGGGGAAACCTGTGTACCACGTCCGAATGGAAAATGTATTGCGCTGCAAGGAGACGGTCATAGCACCCGACCTTATCGCTGCGGACACTATGACACACGCCCTCAGAACTGTGCAGACTTTGAGGTCGCGGGAACAGCCTGCCTCCTTGCTCGCCGCCGAGTAGGACTAAGCCGATAGAGCAACGCACCCCGCCACCCTAGGCAACTTCCTTCGACAAGCAGTATTATAAGATTCTTAATATAAGACTTCCTTAATCTTCATTCCTTGGCGACAAGCGTATCACCTATGCACCCTGTTTCAATCATCCTGTTTGCCATTTCTCTTGGTCTGTTAACCGTAGACCCACTGTTCAGCCAGGCAATTTCACAAGACACGCCCCCGCCCCAAATCAAATTGGTCCAGTCCAAATTGGACGCGATCAATGCCGACGCTACGATCGGCGAGAAAGAGAAGCTGGTACTTACCAATCACTACAACGCTGCCATTCAATTTCTGCAGAACGCTGAAAAAAGCAAAACCCAGACCGAGACTTACAACAAAGCATTAACTGAATCGCCAACCAAAATAAAATCCTGGCAGACTGAGTTAGAACAGTTTGAATCAAAAGAAAAAAACACCGCGCCACCGACGTTACCGGAAGACACTGGCAAACTTCAGAAACTCATCGACACCCAAAGTGATGCACTCAAGATCCTGACCCAAACGAGATCCGACCTGGCCGACCGAGTAAGCCAAATCAACGCAAGACCTTTTGAAATCAGCAAACGTCTAAGTGAAATAAAAAAACGTCAAAGTGAGTTAAAAGAGTTTTTCAATCAACCAGCAGCTAGTGATTCTGCTCAACAAACAGCTCAGAACCTTGAGTTGTTGTCAGAAAGATATGCACTCACCACAGAAAACGCCATGCTTCTCGCGGAAGAGAAAAGCATTCCTGACAGACTGGCCACGTTCGAAGCCGAACTAAACTATCAGAATGAAGTTTGGAACGTTGAATCCAAAAATCTAAAAAACCTTCGAATTGAGCAGGCCAAGATTAATCAAAGCGAAGCTCAAAAAACAATATCCACCATCAAGACATTTAATTTCCCAAACAACCCCGACCTCGTTGAAGCCGCAGCAAATCTTGAAGAACTTATTAAACAATACGAGACCTCGGTCAATCAGCGGAATCAAGTTGCCGAATTCGATGCCGCTATAAATGAAAAACTGGAAAAGATAACGGCCGAATACGACAGTTTTGCGGCCGAACTAAGCGTGGGAAGCGGCGGACAGGCAATGGCCAAAAGCCTGTTCTATCTTCAAGCGGAAATCCATAGTGGTTTTCTTGAAATCGAGCAAAAGCAACCAGAAGCGCTTCCAAGTGTTGACGATACATTTGCGAAAGAACGCGAGAACTACCTCCGCATTCGCCAGCACAAAGCTTTGATGAGTCAGTACGAAGACACTGATTCCCCGGACATCAAACAGCTTTTGGCCTACCAAAGTAAATATCTCTTCGATCTGAAAAATCAATATAAAAAACTGACACGCGACCTTGCGACTCTCAAGGCAAACAAACAACAGTTTTTTGAAAAAACCGACGACATCGACAAATCGATCAAAGAATCATTACTCTGGATGAGGACATCTAATGCCTTTGACCTCGACTCCTTATTGAGTTTGAAAGATGGAATTCAGTGGGTAGCAAATCCCAAGCGTGCCTTTGAATTCTCCGATGCCATACTCCTTACTCTCCGACGCTCTCCCATCGCCACCACTGTTTTCTTGACTCTGTTCCTCTCTTTGGCTTTGCTTCGATTCAAGTTCATTTCATTGCTTGTGAATATCAAATCTCATGTAAAAAAAATATCGACTGATCAGTATTTCTACACTTGGCAAGCTCTATTTTTGACCCTTTTGATGTCGCTTCCAGGAGCAATTCTCTTCGCAGGGATTGGGCTCGCACTCTCTCAAGTGGAAACTAATTCTGGATGGCTCGAAGGGTTGGCGCAGGGGCTAAAACTGAGTGCATTCGTCATCGTTTCCTTACAACTGATTTACAATGCTTGCCGAAAAGATGGCCTCGGCGATACTCATTTCCACTGGAATGCCGACTCGCTTGCCTTAACACGCCGGATCATCCGCTCCTTCACGCTCGCATTCATTCCCGCGATCCTGATCACTTCCATTACAGTCCACGGAGATGCAGCGATTCACTTTGGCGGACTTGGACGAATCACGTTATTGCTCGCGAGCCTTTGCATGCTCCTAGCACTCTACCGGTTGTTTCGATTTTCAGACGGCATACTCGCTGATGTAATCCGCGAACACCCGTTGCGGATGATATCTCGCTTGAGATATCTCTGGTTTCCTATTTTGTTAAGCTGCCCGGTCGCCATTAGCGTGTTAGCCATTTACGGCTACACGTACACTGCGCTGCAAATGGGAATTGGAATGATGACAGCGATTATCATTTCGGCCGGTGGAGTTCTTACCTACAGCTTGATTATTCGCTGGTTTGCAATCAGATATCGGCGACTTGCCCTTTCGGAAGCTCTCGAGAAACGTCGCCTAAAGCAGACTCAAGATGCTTCTAATCTAATCCCTGATACCGCAGGGGATCGATTGATCCACATGGAAGAGCAAGAAGAAGCCATTGATCTCGCCTCCGTTGGTGACCAAGCCCGCGAACTGATCCGCCTGCTCGTAAGCCTGGCAACCCTGTTCATCATTGCTCTCGCCTGGTCACAATCGGTGCCAATCTTTGAAGCGGCGAACAATATTAAAATTCCATTTTTTGGATCTCCGACTCTGCTCAGCCTCATTAAAGCAGCCCTTGTAATTGTCGTGACCTACGGCGCGGTCCAAAACCTCTCAAGCCTGATTGAGCTGTTACTTTCGGGTGACACTCGGATTAATATGGGAACACGCACCGCAATCACAACGCTATGCCAATACGGCGTCATTGCAATTGGCGTTGCGATTTTCGCAAACATCCTAAAATTAGACTGGTCTCAATTTGGTTGGATTCTGACTGCATTAAGCGTCGGACTGGGATTCGGATTACAAGAAGTGGTTGCGAATTTTGTCTGCGGACTCATCCTTCTGTTTGAGCGGCCTATTCGCGCCGGTGACATTGTGACCGTCGAAGGGACGACGGGTAAAGTTGTCAAAATAAACATGCGGTCAACAGTAATCACCAACTGGGACCGACAAGATTTAGTCGTTCCCAATAAAACGCTGATCACAGGTTCTTTCATTAACTGGACCTTGACCGCTTCAATCAATCGCGTGCAAATCACGATTGGAATTGCGTATGGAAGCGATACGCAACTCGCAAGAAAGCTCTTGGTTGATATTGCAAATGGGCACCCCAGTCTCATGCAAGAACCACCGCCGATCTCAACTTTTGACGGGTTCGGGGATAGTGCTTTGACAATTTCCTTACGCGCCTATCTACCCGATCTGGAAGATCGCTTGAGCGTCATTACTGAATTGCACACCCGTATCAACCAACGTTTCGCGGAACATAATATTGAAATTCCATTTCCCCAGCGAGACGTTAATTTACGGTCAGGGTGGCCAGGACTTGACGCGACTCAAACCACTCCGAATCCAGATACTTAATTTTGGAATCTGAATCCACAAAAACTCGATAGGAAAAAGCTAACCAGCTCATTCCGTATCGAGTTATCCTTCCGCATCGAGTTTTCCAATAGACCGCGGCGAATGCGTCGAATTACAACCGATTCATTGCGTTTAAACGTTTGATCTCGGTTCGCGAGAATGATTGATCTCGCTTGCTTAACCTGGAAAGCGGTACGTTTATCTCCACCTGGTCTGATTTCCTTAGCAGGATTACATTCCCATCTTCCATGCCGACCAATCGTGCCTCCACCTGAAATTTCCCATTTGAGTCTTCAAAGGTGCGCCACTCACTAATAAAAGGGCCCCCTTCAGCTCCATCGCCCTCCGCCCTGGCAACCAATTGTTCAATCGCAGTATCTAATTGACTGCCTCGCAAGTTTTTAGCCTGAATGACGCCTTCGTGATCAATCAAAAAAATCGTTGGCCAACCGCGTATTTGAAAACTGGATGAAATGTCACCCTGGGTACTCTTGTCCCACCAACTTCGCCAATTCAAATTATTATCTTTGACGGCGTCTTTGGCTCTGCTCTTTTCTTTATCGCTGTTAACTCCGAGTAAAACAAAGGGGCGTCCCTTCATCTCATTGACGAGCGTCCGCTCGTGTCCGTACATCGCACGGCAAGGCGGTCACCAATCCCCCCAGAAATCCAACATGATGACTTTGCCTTTATAATCCGAGAGTTTGAATTTGATGTTATCCAGATCCTTACCACTGACTTCTGGAATCGTATCTCCCACCTCCAACCCATTCGCACCTGAGGCAGAAGTAAACTCTAACTTGTACTCACGGGGGGCAGGCTGCCCTCCAGGCTCCGGTTGCCCTGAGACACCTGGAATTCGAGAAGCGTTGTCCCGGGATGCCATGCCTATTCCAGACGAAGAATCGCTTAGATCATTTCCACCGGGCGGTCTAATGCCTGGCACCGGCCCGCTCCCGATACCTGCTCCAACGCCAACACCGGCACTAGGACCCGCAGGTTGAGAGCTTCTTGAGTCGGAAGGTCTTGAATCGCGCGGTCTTGAATCACGTGAATCGCGTGGTTGTGAATCCGTACTGGTAGGTTCGCGATCTACCGCCGCCATATCGCGACCGTTTCGCTCTTCGACCTCCGCAGGGCGAGTGTCTGGTCTAGCAGGTCCACCGGAAGAAACGGAGTCGCGTTCGGAATTGGTTATTGATTCAGATGTCGAAACCACCTCCGGTTCCGGATCAGCACACCCTGCCATGCTAACCATTGCGATCAAAACGGCGCACGCATTTAGTATTCCGGCTACTTTCATTTCGAACTCCCCTTGGTTGGACAGCCAAAAACTGATGTTCCCAGCGCTCACATTATAGCAGCACCAACGGCAATAACGAGGAATTTCCACTTTTCCCTCCCAATGCCCAGAAAACAAGAGTGCAGATTGTCCCAGTTAGAAAATCCCTTTGATACCGTTACTTTTTGATTCCCGCTGCAATTCAAAACGAGGAACAGTGGCAAAGTGGCGATCCAACAGAAAGAACTGAGGACAATTTTCCGACCGTCCGGCAGAATTAAACTTCCTGGGGCTCCGTCATTTGTCGTCTGTTTTGGCTGCCCCTTCTTTAACAGTCACCGGCCTGCCTTGGACACCAGCGTAAAACACGATGATCTCTTCCGGTTCGTCAGTCGCATTTTCGCCAAAATGCAATTGGTTTACGATTTCCACAATGGAGTCCCCCGCCTTTATTTTCAATTGAC
>JAPOIJ010000116.1 GCA_029979005.1 Planctomycetota bacterium
GTGTTGCCTTTGAGTGGTTTTAGGCCTGGGCGAACCGCTTTGCTCGCGAACGGCAGTGGTTGGTTGTTTCAGTCGAATGCGAGCTTTCGGGGGGTTGCGTGACCTGGGTGTTTCTGGCGGTTTCAGGTTCAGCGACGCTTAAATTTGCTGATGGTCGGGGTTCAAGTTGCTCGTTTTGGTGCTCTCCCCTTACAATAGGCTTGAAATGGAGGCCCAGTCTTCACTTCGGGGTAATCAATCCTTTTCGTGAAAATTGTGGTGTTTTCAGTGTAATTGCGGTGGGCAAATACAAGGTTTTCAGCAGCGATTGGTTTTCGGCATATTGCCCGGGAGTTGTTTTTGTGATCTGCATCCGATTGTTTTCGTTGATTTTGTTGCCGCTGGTACTGGCTGGCTCTAGTTTTGTGCAGACCGGTTTTGCCCAGGCGTTCGGCGGTCGAAATGTCTATCGGCCCGTTCAGTTGCCGGTGGTCTCCTTTTTTAATGTCAGAACGGCTGTGAGTGTGCCCGACGGCGGAACAATGTCGCTCGGCGGTGTTTCCCGGTATTCGGAATCGAGCATTCGACGTGGCATTCCAGGATTGGGATCGCCTGTTTTTCAGAATCGAGCGACAGGGTATTCCGCTCAAAGTAGTCGTGCTTCCGTTAGGACGACCCTATTATCAACTCGTGAAATCAATGAGGCTTTAGAGAGAGAGGGTGCTCGTCGTGCGTTGATTAGCCAACGCAAGGATCCCAATGGCAGTTTTGAAGTTCAGAGGAAGGCGGACTTCATTACACGGAATATTGGGCGCGTCCGCAAATAATGATTCAAATTGAAAATCTCAAATTTCAGTACCCTCGCGCGGAATTTATGCTGCGTTTGCCCCGGCTGGATATCGAGGCAGGGAAGCGGGTCGCGATTGTAGGGCCGAGTGGTTGCGGTAAGACGACTTTGCTTAATTTAATATCCGGAATTGCGCTGCCGCTTGCTGGGTCGGTAACGGTGTGCGGGGAAGAGGTTTCGGCGATGCCTGATGCTTCGCGACGGAATTTTCGGATTGCGAATATTGGAATGGTATTTCAGCAGTTCGAGTTGGTGGAGTACCTGGATGTATTAAGCAACATTCTTTTGCCATTTTCAATTAATGCAACGCTGACAAGATCTCCGGAGGTGCGTAGTCGGGCAATTGAATTTGCCGAAGCGATCGGTCTGGAGGGGAAGTTGACCCGTCGGCCAGCTCAGCTTTCCCAGGGCGAGCAGCAGCGTGTTGCGATTTGTCGCGCTTTGATTACGGAGCCGGGGGTTGTTTTAGCGGACGAGCCAACCGGCAATCTCGATCCAGAGAATAAACGGCGCATACTTGATTTAATTTTTCAGCTTGCTGAAAAACAGAATCAAACGTTAATCGTCGTTACCCATGACATGGGAATTCTCTCTGGGTTTGATCGTGTCGTGGATTTTCAAGAAATGCGATTTTCAAATGGTGCCGAAGAGAGTGCTGGTGCTGTACGCGCTTCGATTGGAGAGCAAGCATGAGCGGACCATTGGGATTGGCTTGGCGTTATGTTCTTTTCCATAAGGCAAAGTCGCTGATATTGGTTTTGTGTATCGTACTCACAACAATTTTGCCGGTTGCCGTTAAATTGTTGGTGTGGCAATTCGATCAAAAAATTGTCGCGAGAGCTGCGAGCACACCGAGTATTGTGGGCGCAAAGGGGAGTTCGCTCGATTTGGTGTTGAGTGCTTTGTATTTTAAGCAGGGAGTCATTGAGCCGGTCGCTTACGCGGAGGTCGAGCGAGCCAGAGGTGATGGACTGGCTTCTTCTATTCCTTTGCACTGTATGTTCACCGCGATGGATTATCCGATTGTTGGAACGTCGCTTGAGTATTTTGATTATCGAGAACTGGAGGTTGGTGCCGGCACCCGGTTTGTGTCACTGGGAGATTGCGTAGTTGGGCAGAAGGTTGCGGAATTGCTATCCGTTAATGTTGGTGACCAGATAATTTCGGATCGCGATAATGTTTTAGATTTGGCGGGCCAATCGCCATTGAAGTTAAACGTCGTTGGGGTTCTGGAGGCGTCTCGCACGCCGGATGATTGGGCCGTGTTCGTTGATCTAAAAACCGCGTGGGTTATTCAGGGGTTGGGGCACGGGCATCAGGACCTAAATAAAGAGGCTCCTGATAGTCCGGTTTTGATTGCGAGTGAATCTGGCAGGATTATTGCCAACCGCGGTGTCGTGTCTTATATCGAAATCACGGATGAAAATGTTGATTCATTTCATTTTCATGGAGAGACCGACGAGTTTCCTGTAACCGCCATTCTAGTTTCTGCGCGTGGCTTTAAAGAAGAGACGATTTTGCAAGGGCGCTACGAATCGAGCGATAGTGAAGTGCAGTTCGTGCGTCCGGAAATCGTAGTCCGTGATTTGATGACAATTGTGTTTCAGGTTAACCGGTTCTTTAACGCGAATGCGATTTTGATTGGTGGATCAACTGCGATGCTGTTAGTTCTGGTTGTGCTCCTCTCGTTGCGGTTAAGGAAGCGTGAAATGGAGACGATGTTTCGTTTAGGGTGTTCGCGGGGAACGATCGTGTGGCTTCAGGTCGGGGAGATGGGCATCATTTTCGGAGTGGCCATGGTTTTCGTGATGCTTGGGTCGACCTGGGTCTGGTTGGTGTCGGGAGACATTGTGGAAGGGTTGTTGGTGAATGGCCGGTAGGGGATGTGCCGTGTTGTTTTGAATGTTGGTTGCTGGTGGTATCGATTTGATTATCGTTTGTGCGGATAAATAGTAATGTCAGGTTTGAGTCAGAAGTTGTTCACTGGTATGGCAGGAGGTTAATTTTGGTTGTTTTTGACAAAAAACAGGAGGCTCCTACAATACCGGACTACCTTTGGGAGAGCCTTGTTGTTGGGGTTTGAGCGAGTGGATTCAGCGAATTTTTTTGAATTATAAATGGCAGATTTTGATCCCTATCTTAAATGGCTTGGAATTCGGGAGAGTTCTCGGCCAATTAATCATTATCGCTTGCTCGGGCTTGATCTGTTCGAGGATGATGCAGATGTGATTTCGATGGCGGCAGATCGCCAGATGTCCCACATTCGAACCTATCAGGGTGGCCCCAATGGAGATTTGTCGCAGCAGTTGTTGAATGAGTTGGCTCGCGCCCGTAGGTGCTTGTTGATGCCGGAGAAGAAGCAGGATTACGATAAAGAGCTGCGGCTTGCTCAGTCGTCTGCCATGCCGCCTGTGCTACCTCCCGCGATGGGTGTGCCGGTGCAAAACGCCACTTATCCCGCAAGCGAATCGGAGGTGCCCGTCGCGGTCATCCCCGGCTCTTCAGAGTTGAAGTCAGCAGTTCCGCTTGCCGGTGAATCGTCAGATGCGTATGACATCCGGTCTGGAGATCATTCTCTGGCAAATTCAAAAAAGAGACAATTTAAAAAATCGCTTTTGGTCGGGTTCGCTTTATTGTCCGGAGGCGTAGCTGCCGTGGGTGTTTCGGCGGCGCTTATCAGTTCCGGGATTTTGGGGCCGGCGCCTCAAGAAGATACTGTGGATGGAAGCTCTGAAAAATCCATCGTTGATTCCCAGTCGGCGACTTCAGCACCGCCTGTGGCAACGGTAGATCCTCCAACAGAAGATGTTTCCAAAGTAGATTCTACGGAAGATAACGTTGGGACAAGTGAGATGGTCGCGGGCGGCGATAGTGAGGCGGTTAAGCCCGCGGGTGAGCCGGTTGAGTCACCGCCAGTGGCGGCGCCAGTGGTGGCGCCAGAGCAGCCTGAGTACACGCTTGAAAATCTGACTGGATATCCTAAGCAGGTTCCCAGTTTGATGGGAGTGTTTGGTGAGGCGAAGCGTTTTATTGTTGAAAAGAAAATTTCTTTACTGGGAGCTCCGCCTCTTAGTTCAGATCAAGTGATAGAGGTTGTCCCCGACGGAGGGGCACTTGTGATTGGATTGGCTCTGGCCATGGACGATGAGGGAAACGTTCTTTCGGTTTGCCCTGTCTACCATACTGGTTTTCGGGCGTTTGCCGGCGAAGCGTTTGGCCGAGACGGTAGCGAGGCAGTGTCGGGTGCTGAGGAGGATTCGGTGCTTTTTCTTGCGAAACCTGGTTACGCTCTAAGTGGGCTTGAGTTTTCAGGATCCCTGCCGTCTCAGGGTTGTCGCGCGACCTTTATGAAAATCTCAGGCAATGCCTTGGATCCAAAAGATTCGTATTCCAGTGACTGGCATGGTAATGAGTCTGAATTAGAGCAAACGGTTGAGAACCCGCAGGGTTTGCCCGTTGTTGGGTTGTCGGTGAGCTTTGAGCCATCGGGGGCACTCTCGAGATTGGGTTTGTTTGCGATGGATGCCAGTGCGGAACCAAATCCCAAGAAAACCGATTCATTACTGGCCGGTAATGAACTTCCAGGTTTTTTTGAGGAAAAACCTGAGATGCCGGAATCGGAACGCCCAGATGTAGAGCCGAGTGGTGAAGAGGTCGTTGAGCCGGTTGTCAAGCTGCCGCGCCCCGATAGTCGGACGCGAGCGAAATCGAAAAAGAAGGTTGCCGGGTTGTTGCATTCCATTGAAAACGGGGCGAGGACAGTGGCCGATCGAAGGTCGGCGGCCCAAGAGTTGATTGACGATGCCCTCACCGAAGACGATTTTGTCGTGCGATATATTTTGTGGATGAAGGCTGTGGAGTTAGCTGAAGATTCCGGCGACGCAAGATTGGTTGTTGATGCAATGCGTCTCCTGGATCAATATTATGAGATTGATTTTTGGAAGGAATCGCTCGATTCGCTCGATGCGGCCGCCCGAAATGTATCCAGTCAAACTGCGCGAGATTTTAAAAAGACGACGGATGATTTGATTCGGGAGGCTGAAGAACAGGGGCGGTATGAGGTTGCAGTGAAGTATCTGTCGTTTGCGATTCGCCAGTCAAAAAAAGTGAATGATTCAGAATCCGAGGACGAATATCAAGCAATTGAGAAACGGGTGAAAAAGTTCAGAGACTTGTCGACGGATAATGATAAGGCACTCGTGACTCTTGATTCCAATCCTGAAGATCCGCTGGCGAACCTCAATCGCGGGGATTTCTTATTTGTGATCGAAGATGATTTTGCAAATGCAATTCCGCATTGGCAGAATTCGGGGAATACAGAATTAATTTCAATGTTGGATCTGCACGCAGATTTGGGTAATAAAAATCGAGAGGAAATACTGCCTCTTGCAGATGCGTTTGCCAAATTGGGTGAGCCCGCAAGAAGTCCGCGTGACCGGAAGTTTCTCGCCAGAGCGTTGGGGATTTACAATAAATCAGTGCGTAGTCTGTCAGGGCTTGAAAAACAAAGTGTCAATCAGAAAATTGATGAGATTAAACAGAAACTTGAAACTAAATAGTCCCCGCAGTTTTGATTGGCTCCGTGTCTAATGTCGGACAAAAATAAAGATAAAAATGCTGCCCCGCGCGGGTTCGTTTTACTGTTGGTTTTGCTGCTGGGCAGTGTGTCCTGCTTGGGTTGCTCTCAAAATTCCGAGAACGTGTCGAAAAGAGTTGGCGAAAGCAACGATGGTGAAATTCGTTTGATTGCAGTGAGCTATCCGTTGCAGTATTTGACGGAACGCATTGTGGGCGACTTGATTGTCGTCGAGTGTCCGGTGCCGCGAGAGGCCTCAGACCCTTCTTTGTGGAAGCCATCCCGAGAAGCAGTGTTGTCGATGCAGTCGGCAGATTTGGTGATCGCTAATGGTGTGGGGGCGGATTACGCGAAATGGTTGCCTAAGGTTAGCTTGCCTGAATCGAAGCTTTGTAGAACCGCGACTAAAGGTCTGGCTCTGTCGGATTACATTGCTGTTGAGGATGTGTCGATCGTGCACTCTCACGGACCCGAGGGAGAGCATTCACATCCAACCATGGTCTCGCGCACATGGTTGGATCCGGTAATTGCGAAAAAACAGGCGGTTTACATTGCCGCCCAGCTCGAAAAAAAATACCCCCAATTTGCTGCTGAGTTTGCAGCTAATTTGGACGCGTTGACAAAAGATCTAAATCGGTTGGCGGATTTGCTGCGCCCGGTTGAAGGAGAGGAGTTGGTGCCACTGGTAACCGCTACGCCTTTGCAGAAGTTTTTTGCTCGTGCCGCAGGTGTAGGGGATTTGCATTTGACATGGTTTTCGATTCCGGAGGTCGAGCAGGCTAATTTGGAGCTGAAAGCGCTTTTGGAAAGCTCCGATGCAACGGGTGGAGTGGTCCTGTTTGATCGGGAACTGCCTTCCGCGGAAATACTTACTTTGCTTGATGGTCAGGGGTTTCGTTCACTCTCACTTGATTTGCTTGATCAGCCACCTGAAGACGGTGATTTTTTAACATCGCTTGAAGCAAATATTCTTGCCTTGAAAAAGGCGTTGGCGAGATAGATCATTATGGAAAAGTGTTAGGAATCGCTCTCTTCATTTTCGCGATTGAGGTCGTGAGTGATTATTTTTTGACGAGAGCGGTTAACGCCTTGGCTAGATGGTTTGGTTGTCGCGTGAATTTTCATTTTAGCGCACGGTGTCCATGGTGAAGTTGAGATTTAATTTAAGGGCGTTGATTCTTATTGTTTCGTTAGTTTCGATCGGATTGGCTTTTGTTTCTCAGGTGGGAATGCGCGTAGCTAATTTTGAATTGATCGAAAACAATCTCGCGTTCAATGCAGACGGTTTGGTTCAGGGGAAGATGTCGTTCCGGTGTACCACAAACGAATACCCAGATTCGAACTGGATATTTGAATGTAATGTCGTGAATTTGCAGAAACCGGACATGTTAAATTTAGAGTCGGGAACGCTGAGGAGGCTGAGGTATCGCGGTGTCGCGTTGGGGCCATGGGGAAAAGAGGATCCGTACTCCAAGTTCGTTACTCGTGGCTTAAAGATTCAGAAATCGAGTATCGTCGGTTTCGTGACTTATGAAACCGGTGCTGAAGTTATGATTAATGGTCAGCAATAGATAATTAAATCTTAGCTATGTCATCGCCTGATTCACGAAATTTGAACGCGTGTATTGTCGAGCCTGTTTGACCCGGAGCGTTTTCTCGTAAGCCAGTTGGCAAGTCGAGTAGGAGCGAGGTTCGATTGTCGGGTAGCGGCGTGTTTACGCGAGACGATTGCTGCCTGAATCGCTTCCTGTGTCCAACCTGATTTTGACACCGTTGGCAAAGATTGCGTAGTCGACACCTTTGAAGTGAATTTCAAAAGAGCCGGTTTGCTCATCGTCAATTCGGATTGTGTTTGAAGAAATGGTAGCGCAATTGATGTCGAAGCATGCGAGGTCAATGCGATCAAATCCATCTTCCCCGTTGACCTCGATCACGTCGCCCGTGCGAGCTAGAAAGACTTCGTCTTTGTCGAAAATGTCCTCATCGGCTTTGCTTTCGATATTTGTATGGGGCTCTGGCTCTGCATGCTCAAATGAGCTTGGGTATGAGGGCGAGGAAGGAACTGTCGGTGCTTCGGAATCTGCCTGGTAGGCTCCCCGGATTAGTTCAATTTTTCCGCTGGCACAATCGCTGAAATTTCTAATGTCGTAACACGGTTCACTGGGTTCGAATTTTAAGTCAGAGACGACAGTTTGCGATTCCATCGGGACGGAGGTGCGGGGCGTGATGATCGATAGTGGGTCAGAAAACCATGGGCTAGTTGGAAGTGTTTCTTGAGTTGGCATGTTGGTTTGTTCTTCCAAAGAGCGTTGAGCAACGCCGTCAGTTGTTGCGGTTTCAAGCGAAGCATTGGGTTGCATGTTTTCCCGGAGTGGTTCGTGAGGTCCCGAAACTAATTCGCGGGGATGTTCTGAGGCTCGCGAGTGATCTTGGCGGGTTGATGTAATCTGGTCAGTTCGGGGGTCAGGCTTGGTGCCGACGTCTGGTTTAGCCAATTCGGAAGGATCAATGTACGGATCGACATCGGGAGTGTTCCTAATCGGCTCGCTGTTGGAAGGTTTTCGTTTGGTCCTTCGAGCTGCCGATCGAGAAAGTGAGGCATAGTCGACGGCATCAAAATTTTGAGATGGTTGGCTGCCTGCAAACGAAGGGTTCGATGGAGCGTGAGCGTTTTGCGATAATCGAGAAATGTTTTTTTCGAGTTCTTGTGCAGTAAAAGCAATTTCTTCGGGCGTACGCGACTTCGGTTGTGAAGAGTTTTTCGCCTGAGACCGCTCGGAGGTTTCGTCGCATGGAACCACCGGCTGATTTTCGGGATGTTGATTCATGTTCAAATTCCGGCACAAATACAATGGAAGTCGATACTATTCCATCGGGAGGGTGAGGTTCCCGAGATGAATGCGCACTCAAGCGTGACGGTTTTTAGGATTATCACGGACTTAGATTTCAGAGCGATGCTCCTTTTTCACAGTAAAATTTGAGCGGGGTGTCCGGTTGACCGTTCAAATCAACTTTTCATATAATCCGCGGCTTATCTCCCAACATTTTGAATGTAATAAGATGAAAATACACGAGTACCAAGGTAAGCAGTTATTCCAGCAGTTTGGCGTTAACGTTCTCGAAAACAGAGTCTCGCGGACTCCTGAAGAAGCCGCTGCAGCCTTCACGGAGCTTGGGGGAGCAATTGCGGTTGTAAAATCGCAGATCCACGCAGGCGGTCGAGGTAAAGGCACCTTTATTGAAAAACCTGAGCAGCACGGCGTACAGCTCGTTAAGTCTGCCGACGAAGCTCGCGAGGCCGCTGCTGCTATGCTGGGTAACCGTTTGGTAACGATCCAAACCGGGCCAGCTGGGAAAGTGGTCAATCAAGTGATTGTTGAGGCGGGCTGTGATATTGCCCGTGAACTTTATCTGGGAATCGTACTCGACCGCGCTAATAAACAACCGGTCTTGATGTGCTCGCAGGAGGGTGGTGTCGAGATTGAAAAGGTTGCTCACGAGACTCCGGAAAAAATCTTCAAAGAGCATTTTGATCCTGCTCAGGGGATTGAAAGTTACCAAGTCCGAAAGCTCTGCAAAAAGCTCGGGATTGAAGGGAAGTCAGTTCGTGCTGCCGATAAGTTTATGAAGGCGCTTTGCCGGCTGTATGTCGATACTGATTGCAGCTTGATGGAGATCAATCCATTGGTGGTCACTGGGGACGGCGGCCTCGTTGCCCTGGATGCTAAAATCAATTTTGATTCCAACGCTGCGTTTCGTCACAAAGAGTGGGAAGAGATGCGGGATCTTTCGGAAGAAGAGGAATCCGAAGTTCGGGCTTCGGCAGCTGGCCTTAGTTATGTCAAGCTGGAAGGGAACATTGGATGTCTCGTCAACGGTGCCGGTTTGGCGATGAGCACGATGGATATTATCAAAACCCATGGTGGCCAGCCCGCAAACTTTCTTGATGTCGGTGGCGGTGCGAACGCAGATCAGGTAACTGAGGCTTTTCGAATCATTTTGTCTGACCCCAATGTTAAAGCTGTTTTGGTCAACATCTTTGGCGGCATCATGAAGTGCACGACGATCGCCGAGGCAATCGTGGTAGCGGCAAAGTCGGTCGGTTTCACTGTTCCACTGGTTGTTCGCCTTGAGGGAACGGAAGTGGAAGAGGGGCGTCGAATTTTAGAGGAATCGGACGTTGAGTTGGTGACGGCGACCGATTTGGGCGACGCTGCTGAAAAGGTAGTTGCCACACTGAACTAATTCACACCGGATACGATTCGCTGGGTGATTCGAAAGCTCAGTTGCAATTCAAGTTGCTAAAAATAAGCTGTTTCTAAAAAATAATCATACGCGGAAGATCAATGAGCATCCTCATCAACAAAGATACAAAGGTCATTTGTCAGGGTATTACCGGGAACGTCGGTGAATTCCACACGCGCGGGTGCCTTGACTACGGTACGCAAATGGTGGGTGGAGTGACTCCCGGCAAGGGCGGGCAGACGGTTGCCGGATTGCCTGTCTTTGACACCGTTGAAGAGGCGCGTCTCCAAACGGGAGCGAATGCGACGATGATATTCGTGCCGCCGCCTTTCGCCGCCGATGCGATTCTCGAAGCGATTGACGCGGGCATCGAAGTTGTGATCGCCGTAACCGAAGGTGTCCCGGTGATTGATATGGTGCGTGTATATGAAGCTGCGAAGCAATCGAATTCTGTTTTGGTCGGCCCAAACTGTCCAGGTGTGATCACAGCTGATGAATGCAAGATTGGAATTATGCCCGGTTACATTCATCAAAAGGGTTGCGTTGGAATTATGAGCCGTTCGGGCACCCTGACCTACGAAGCGGTATGGCAAACGTCTAATTTAGGACTTGGGCAAACAACTTGCGTTGGCCTTGGCGGTGATCCAATCGTAGGAACGTCGTTCATTGACTGCCTCCAAATGTTTCAGGATGATGATGAAACGGAAGCAATTCTGATGATGGGCGAGATTGGTGGAACAGCCGAAGAAGAGGCGGCCGCCTATGTCAAAGAGCATATCACCAAGCCAGTTGCCGCGTTCATCGCCGGGCGGACCGCACCTCCCGGAAAACGCATGGGGCACGCTGGCGCGATCATTAGTGGTGGTAAGGGGACGGCGGCGGAAAAGATTTCGGCTTTGGAAGCTGCCGGGATTGAAGTCGCGAACAGTCCGGCTGATATGGGCGCTGCGATGAAGCGAGCAATTGAAAAAGCGAACTAGCTAAGCGGTTAACGAAGTGGCGTCTTTTGTTGATTCACTTTAGTTTTCCCGTTTTTATTTCCAACTAAGTTCGGTGCAGTTGGCGTCTTCTTCGAAGTGTGACTGTGCCTCTGCTTTTGGTTCAGCTCGCTGGCATTAACGATTCAGTGATGATTTCCTCGATGTCACTGGAGGTTAAGCCCAGTACTTTGAGGACTCCTTGCGTAGGGGTTTCGGTCTGAGCCCAGGGGAGTGGTTTGCTCCTGTATTTAAACCTTACCGTTTCCCCAACATTGATGTTGGTGCGATCGATCCACACACGTGCCTTAATGAATAGATTGGTTTGTGAATTCTGATTTAGACCGGCGGGGGCTAAAAAGCGGAACTGGATCTTGGAGACTTCAAGGACGGCGCGTTCTTCGCTCTTCTTTAACCCGTTCCAATCTTCAAGCTGGATAATCTCAATTTCGCCCCGAGAGATACCGTATTGAGTCGTA
Source organism: Planctomycetota bacterium (assembly GCA_029979005.1). Taxonomy (GTDB): domain Bacteria; phylum Planctomycetota; class Planctomycetia; order Pirellulales; family Pirellulaceae; genus Mariniblastus. The sequence goes on from JAPOIJ010000116.1 coordinate 11,104, forward strand.
ATCCAGAGTCCGATTGAAACGAGGGCGAGACCGAAAAATAGATGCCAGAGTTTTATTTGAAGTTTACGCAAGTTCGACATTTTGTATCCGGCTTTACAGATTTCCCAGTTTGTTAGTGGTCATCAGAGAGTGCTCGCAAACTAATTCGAAACTTCTAAACGGGCAGGGGGTTCAAAATACCAACCTGTTCTCCGGTGGAGTCGTCCACGCTGTCTAAGCGGTTCTTTGAGGCGGGTTTCGGCGTTTCTAATGTCCGCAACATTGAGCGCTGGGACTCGTCTCTTTATCCTTTTTATCCGGTTAGGTTTTTATGAACCGAGGATTCCTGTCGTCGTTTTGTTTGAATATTGAAATGCTGGTTTAAACGGATTGGATCGTTCCGAATTCGCTCAGTAGTTTGCGGTACCATTGAAAGACCGTTGCTGTGTAACCCGGTAGAGATTGGGTGCCCCAAATTATTGAGAGCGTCGTCTTGGTCTTCGAGGATGTTTTTGTTCTCTGCGAATCTTTTACGGCATTCGCACAGGGACCGTTAACATCGAAGAGGCACAGCAGACCGTCGAGCTTGATAGTTTGTCCTGTTTGGTTAAACACATATTGAGAGTCTTCCGGCGCGATGCCAATCTTTAACGGCGCCGATACCAGCTCCAGGTCAATGACACTGATGGGTAATCCGCTGTGCAGCGAAACGACATTGCAGATATCCACTGGAATGTTGATGCTGGACAGTCTGTCTTTTTCTACTGCCTGCCGAAGATATTCGGATGCTGGCTTTCCACGGCCAGTTGGTTTGTAGCCACCGAATCGAAGCATGTCACGGACATGGGATTTGACGTCCGTCTCCATCGCAACGGGGACATCGAGAGGGAAAGTAAGTTTTTCGACAATTTCGATCGGTGTTGGTGTTTCACCAATGGCTTGATCGAATTCGGTAATTACGACTGCGGTCTCAAGTAGCGGGTGCTGGTCAATTGATAACATAATTCGTTGAGGGTCTTTTGAGGGTGAGGTTCAAAAGAAAGCGTAAATGAAGGGACCAATGGCAGTTCCCGTCAGGGCGATGAAGAGGCTGAACAAAATCAAAATAAAGAAAATTGGCGTCAGCCACCATTTCTTGTTGTGAATCAGGAAATCGGCAAACTCAGTGAAGACGTTCGGTTGTTTGGATTTTGACTGATCCAAAAATGTCGCCGGTTCATTTTTTTGCTGCTTGGAATTCACGAAATCAATACTGCCTAAAGTAGCTGTTCTTCTTGAGGGGTGTGTTTCGGGGTCGCCAGTAAGATATCGTTTTCTTATCGGTTTGTGAAACAGGGGACGATTTGATTTTAGCTCGCGACCGGTAGGCCAGCAGGCTTATGGGTAAAATACAAAGGTAGTAAACAAGTAACAGCGCGGTTTTCGATACAATCCATCGAACTGGAAAAGTAAGCGACTGCCATACGTTGGAGATACGTTTTCGCCATGTGTTTTTTTGCTTATTGGAGTTTGCCTCGGTATTGAACACGGGTTGGTCTTGTTTTCTTAGATAGAAGTTTCCGATCGCCAAAGCATCCAAATTCGTTTTCATAAAACACTGGTACGCATCATCTGGCGAGCAGACGATTGGCTCACCACGAACGTTGAAGCTCGTATTTACTAGCATGGGGCAGTCGGTTTCCTTTCGAAACCGATCAAGTAGTTGGTAAAGGATAGGGTTCTCATGCGGAGCGATAGTTTGGATACGAGATGAGCGATCCACATGCGTAATTCCGGGGAATTTGGTGGTCGGTATTGTGGACCGCAGGTGGGCAGCAAATGACATCAGTGGCGACGTCTGAATGGCTGAAAACCATTTTTTAGTTTCTTCCTCAAGGATTACAGGGGCAAATGGACGAAATGGTTCCCGGAATTTGACCTTCCGATTCAACTCATCTTGAACGGTTTGGGGGCGGGGGTCTGCGAGGATGCTGCGGTTTCCTAATGCTCGAGGGCCAAACTCCATACGGTTTTGAAACCACCCAATGATCTTGTTGTTGGCCAAATCCCTGGCTGCAGCATCGGTCAACTCATCATTCGAGAGTTGTCGAAAATTAGCATTGTATTGATCCAGTGCACTGCGAATTTGAGAGGCGGAGTACTCCGGCCCAAGGAATGGCGATTCGGTGGAAGTCTCAAGCTTTGGGTTTTCAAGAATTTGATGCCAGGTAAACAAAGCGGCCCCAATAGCGCCTCCGGAATCTCCGGGAGCGGCATTGACCCAAATCTTCTCAAATGGGCTCTCGTTTAGTAATTTTCCATTGGCAACGCAATTTAGGGCAACACCGCCGGCAATGCAGAGTTGGTCGCATTGGGTTTGCTGGTGAAGGTGTTGGGCAATTTTCAGCAGTACAGATTCGGTAACCAATTGAATCGATGCAGCCAAGTTTTTTTCGCGCTGTGTAATCGGAGACTCGGGTGTTCTGGGCGGGCCGTCAAAAAGCTGATTAAATTTTGCCGAAGTCATTTTGCGTCCGGTGCAGTAATCAAAGAATTCCTGATTCAGTCGGAATGAGCCGTCAGCTTTTAAGTCGATTAGGTTCTCAAGGATTGTGTCTGCATAGTCTGGCGTGCCGAAGGGCGCCAGTCCCATGAGTTTGCCTTCTCCGCTGTTGATTCGAAATCCACAAAAGTAGGTGAAGGCGGAATAGAGCAACCCGAGTGAATCGGGAAAGTGAAGTTCTTGCTGGAGTTGGATCTTTGAGTTAGCACCCATTCCAATGGCTGTCGTTGTCCACTCACCGGCCCCGTCGACGGTGAGAATTGCGGCTTTTTGGAATGGAGATTGGAAAAACGCGCTGGCGGCGTGTGATTGATGGTGTTCGATAAAGAGGATGCGTTTTTTGTATCGTCCTTCAAGGCCCTGGGAGATTATTCGCGAGATATACAGTTTACTTCGTAACCAGATGGGAATCGAAGTCATGAATGAGTCTAAGCCGCGTGGAGCATTGACAAGATGTGTCTCAAGAATACGTTCGAATTTTAAAAACGGTTTTTCATAGAAAACGACGTGATCGAGTTCTTCAATCTCGTAGCCTGCTTGAGCGAGGCAGAATGCGATGGCATGGTGCGGAAAATTGGATTCGTGCTTCTTCCGCGTAAAACGTTCTTCTTGTGCAGCCGCGATCACGACTCCGTCGACAACCAGCGCGGCAGCGGAGTCATGATAAAAAGCGGAGATGCCGAGAATTACGGACATTGAATCTTTACTGCTCGCATGAGGATGTAAAACTGGATTATACTTCTGGCTACGTTTGGAGGAACTCCGCTGGTAGGGGTATCTTACAAGCTCATGGCAAATTGTGTGAGGAGACGGTGTGTCCGATATTCAGGTGAGTGCTGCAAAATCATGGAAGCGTTCGCTCTTGTTTCGATTGGGTGCGATTGCCATCGGTCTGTTGCCATTTTTGTTGTTCGAATTGACGCTCTGGAGTTTGGGGTGGCAAAGCGTAGATGCAATTACTGACCCTTACATTGGGTTCACCGAAATTCGCCCGCTTTTTGAGGTAAATGCGGAGGGGGGTGAATATGAAATTGCGTCTAATCGGATGCCATTGTTTTGCGAGGCAAAGTTCCCGGTAACCAAAGCGGACAACGAGTTTCGTATTTTTTGTATTGGAGGATCGACGGTGCAGGGTCGTCCTTTTGCTCCCGATACATCGTTTCCGAAGTGGCTTCAATTACGACTCGAGAAACTGGATGCCTCGAAAAAATGGACGGTTGTAAACTGTGGCGGCGTATCCTACGCGAGTTATCGATTGGTTCCAATTGTAAAAGAGGTTCTCGAATACAAGCCTGATTTAATTGTTCTTTACACGGGCCAAAACGAGTTCTTGGAAGATCGAACGTACAGTCAGATAAAAAAATTACCTAGTTGGATCGGACGCACACATGACCGGCTTTCCAAGATTCGGACTTACAGTTTTTTAAGGGCGAGTTTAATGGAGGTTAGTTCGCGACCTGTCGACCCAGAGAATGTCCTGCCAGCGGATGTTGAAGCGAGATTGGATTTTCGAGGCGGTTTAGAACAGTACGAACGAGATGATGATTGGCGAGACAATGTGATTGACCACTTCGAGCAAAATCTCAATGTGATGGTTCGTGCCGCTCAAGCAGAAAATGTTCCTTTGATTTTATGTAATCCGGTCACAAACTTAAGGGACGCTTCGCCCTTTAAGAGTCAGCATTCAGCGAGCATGACTGATGCGGAACTCTCAGCTTTTGAATCTGAATGGAAGTCCATTAACGGGGAAACAGAAGTTGAAATGGAATGGCTACAGATAAAATCCAAATTGGAAAATCTGGTTGAAATTAATCCCCGGCATGCAGGAGTTCACTATCGACTGGGACAGATCTACCAGCAGTTAGGGCAATTCGAATCTGCAAAACGCCATTTGATTCTGGCAAAAGAGGAGGATGTTTGCCCGCTGCGAATTGTGGAACCGATGTACGCCGCCATTGGTCGCGTGGCAA
>JAPOIJ010000253.1 GCA_029979005.1 Planctomycetota bacterium
ACCGGTAGCCGCTCGTCCCGCTATTGCCAGTCGAAAAGAAGGCAGCAATTTACAATCTAAGAATCCAGTTAATAAATTATTGGGTTCCGGTGCGTTTCCCCCGAGACGGGATAACATGGATCAAAATCTCGATGCTTCGGTGGCGAGCAAATCTAAAGATTCCTATTGGTCGCAAGCTGGAATAGATTTTTCTTCTGCAAGTGAAACGCCAGTTCGTTCGCAACAACGTCCGGATTATAAGGCTGGTTTGAACGCGGGGTATCCATTACCAGTTTCTGTCGGGCAAGCTGTTTCAGAAGCTTCTGAGAATCTTTCTTTCCGTGCATTCCCGCCTGCAGTTCCAGAACCGAATCGGAATAGTTGGCTGACCAGAGCCAGAGTAGAGCGAGAACAGTCCGGTGAATTGAACCCCGGAAATTTCGGAGCAACTGATTGGGAGGTGCCGGCAACTAAGTCTCCGTTGAATCAAGGGTTTCGACGACCAGAAATCACGAGACGGCCAAACGTCGAATACCAACCATCGCCAGGTTACTCCGGTCTGGAATCCGAATGCGATCTGGATAAAACGGATTCGCCATCCCTGGAAGAAATACTTCGGACGGGGCGTTACTTTGGTTCCGCGAACGTCTCATTTCTTAAGCCGGTTTTACAAGGTGATCTCGCATTTCAAACTTCGGGGGCTGCCGGTCAGTTTCAGAACAATTTTGACTATAGCTATAGTACTGCAAGTCAATTTAACTTCGGATTTGAATCCAAAGCTGGACCGGGTGTTAGTGTAAATTATTTGGAATTTAATGGCACATCTGAAGCTTCCAGTTGGGTTTCCCCGAATATTAGTATGGGAGAAACCAATGTAGATCTTGGCGGAGTGTTGAATGGCATTCAGCTCTCAGATTTCGATTTGAATGATACCGTGACCGTCAACGACTTACTCGATGTTCAGAGTATTGAAGCTAGTTTTTTTAAAGAGGTGAAATTTAAAATCTCTCGAATGGGGGGACGGGTTGGATTTCAGTGGGTTGAGATTGAGCGTCAAACCAACGCGTCTGTTGCGGCTGATGGAAGCACAACAATCGAATGGGAAGGGAAGACCCAGTTTCAAGGCGCAGGGCCAACTTTTGGCTTGGATTACTTTCGTCCGATTGGTCATACGAAGATTGAGTTTCTCGCAAGCGGCGATTTGGGTTTAATTTTTGGGCAGAGAGATAAGATTCTTACTGACAGTGCCGGGTTCGTTTTCCAAAACGAGGGCGATGACGAGTTTTTAACGAATTTGAATCTGTTTTTGGGGGCTCAGTACATAATTTCTCGTGGTGGAAATCGATGTTTTTATCTTCGTTCTGGTTTGGATTACCAGGCTTGGCTCGGAGCTGATAATCCGACCGCTTCAAATTCTGACTTTGGCTTGCGTGGTTTTTCGTTGACCCTAGGCTATAATCGCTAATTGGCCCGCGATTGCCGGGTGCGAGTGTTTCTCTGCGAACCTTTGCTCGTTTGTATTTCGCGAACGTTAAATGTGATCTCCAACGGACGATTTCTGCATGACAGTAGCCGTATTCATCACCAGTGAGTCTGATGCCGCGTGTCTTATCCCATGGGGAATTCATTTTGCGTTGGCAGATCATACTGATTTGTTGATTGTCTGTCCGAGGAAATCAAAGGGCAAACGTGCGTGGGAAAAGTTAGAACTTTCCGCCAACGCAGGACGTTCGCTCTATCAATCTGTATTTGCCGAACTGGAAAAGATCGATCCGCGTCGCGTCGTCATGAAAGATGCGATTGCCGATGGCGATGAGTCGACTGATATGGATCGAGTTGCGATAGAAACTCGGGAACTCGTAGCGACTGCCCCCGAGGATGCTTTTGTTGAGGAAATTGATAACCTCGATGTGCGGTTAGTATTGCTGCCGGCGTTTGCTCCCGTGAAGGGGTCGAATGAGACTGACATTCGCTGGTATCAAAAGGTTTTTAGAGCAGCGCCTTGTCAGGTCGCAGTTGTTAAAGGCAACGTTCCAAGTATTACGGATGGGAGTCGAATACTTGTTGCGAGTGAAGGAGAGACTGATTCGGATCAAAAATTAGCGGTGGCCAGAAGCTTGCAGCTCGCAAAGGCTGTCGTGGCCGACAAGGTTTCGCTGGTATATGTTCGACCGGACGATGACGAGGTTGCTGCAGAGGTTGCGGAAACCCATCTGAATCAGCTTGTAAAAACAAATAAGGATAAGTCGCCAGAGATTGTACCTCGCTCAATTTTGGCGGATTCTTTGTTTGATGGAATTCGACAAATCCCGGAATCAGAATTTGATGTTTTGCTCGTGGGGACGCGTAAAGAGAAAGTTATCCGCTCGTTGTTTTTGGATTGGGATCTGGCCAACGAGGAGGCTGACCCGGCAATTGTGGCGGTGCGGGCAGCGGTACCACTGACCGTGCGCGTTTGGGGTGGAATGACTCAATGGATTCGAAGCAAAGTTCCTCAAATCGATAGAGAACGGCGCGTGAAACTGGTTGATAACTTGCAGCTAAACTCACAGTTCAATTTTGATTTTGGCGCGTTGATTTCTCTTTCGACGCTGATCGCTGCCCTGGGGCTGGTGAGAGATTCAGGTGCTGTTGTCATTGGTGCTATGTTGGTCGCACCGCTAATGACTCCGCTCGTCGCGATGGGGTTTGCGTTAGTGCAGGGAAATTTGAAACTTATTCGCTCTGCCTTGAGGTCTGTTGCGTGGGGCTTTGCAATCGCATTGTTAATCGGTGCTTCGATTGGACTGATGTTGCGATTGTTAGCGCCGGGGCTTGAGATCAGTAATGAGATGGCCAACCGGGGGTCGCCAAATTTTCTTGATCTCGTTGTGGCCTTGGCAAGTGGAGTGGCGGCAGCGTATGCCATGGGGCGGCCTAATTTAATTTCGGCCTTGCCCGGTGTCGCGATTGCGGCCGCGCTGGTCCCACCGATAGCGACATCGGGGTTGGCGCTAACGATGGGGGATCTTGCTCTTGCGGGGGGCGCTTCGCTGTTGTTTTTCACGAATATCGTTGCGATCGTCCTCGGCACAGCAATTACTTTTTGGTCGGTTGGGATTAGCACCCGGATAAGTGAAGGTCGGCCGGCTCAAATATGGCCGCGTTATTGGTTGATCGGTTTTGTGATCCTGTCGATTTTGCTGACGTTGGAAATGTGGAATTTCAACCCGTTGGCGACGCCTTAGGCACTGGCGTTGTCTTGGCGACGAGTAAAAATCTTGCCGGGGAGTGTCCGGATTAGCTATGACTGTAAGCTTAGTTTTTAGGGTTTTTCCAGCGATTCCTCGACGTTCTTTAATTTCCCGTAAAAATAAGCTTAATACGAAGCGACGATTCGACAATAGATACGCGAAACACTAGAATTTCGACGTGAGAATCACTGTCGTTTGAGTTGATTCCACGATTCGATATTGCTTTTTTCACAACAGAACAGAGAATCGATGAACGGTCGGTTATCTGGTTGTGCAGGAAGTGATTTAGATACAACTTATTCGGCTGCAATTTCCCAAGCGGTCTCAGTGTTCCAGGAGAATAAAATGTCGTTCCATTCGATTTTACGATCGCCAATATGCTCGCTTGCATGCGCAACATTTTTGGTTCTCGGCGTGCTACAAGAAGCCAATGCCCAGGGCAAATTTGCGAACGGTGGCGGGCAGATGAAGCAAGGCAAGCCAGACGGAGACCGCGATGGCCTTTCGGATGGATTTACGGGTGGAACAACGGGTAAAGCTAGGTTTGTCGATTTGCTCGACTCAAGAGACCTAAGACAGTTTCGTGGTTATAAGTCCGAGGAAATTGGTGAGGGTTGGTCACTGGATGGTCGGGATCTTTATTTTGACGGTTCGGGCGGCGGTGACCTGATCACGCGACAAACTTACGGCGATTTCGATTTGCAGGTTGAGTGGAAGGTAGCCGTCGGAGCGAACAGCGGGATCATGTGGCGCGTTTCTCTTGGTGATAACGCGCCTTATATGTCAGGGCCGGAATACCAAATTCTCGATGATAACGAGCATGCTGATGGGGCGAATGAATTAACTTCAGCTGGTTCTTTGTACGGAATGTTTCCGGCAAAAGATCGTGATGGAAACAAAACACTGCGTGAAGTTGGTACATGGAATAAGACGCGTATTACTGTCGTAGGAAATCGTGTTACCTATTATCTGAATTTGAAAAAGGTGCTTGAAACCGAAATTGGCAGCCCCGAGTGGAATGAGCAGTTGGGAAAAAGCAAGTTTAAGGACTGGGACAAGTTCGCTAAGAATCGTGGCGGGCATATCGCGTTTCAAGATCATGGAAATGAGGTTTGGTTCCGAAATATTCGGATTAAACGATTGGATAATGGAACACCAGAAGGTGGTTACGCCCAAGGGGGAGATGCTGCGGGGGGAGGACGAAGCCTCAGGAATTCAAAATTTGAAGGGATGCAGAATTCGTTGAATGCCGGTGGAGGAACTGATCGTGGTATCCCTCGTGATCGACAGGGTGGCGCTGGTTTGCCTCCAGAGTTCGATTCAAGCGGACGACCGTCTAGCATGAATCGTGGTGGTACACGCGGCACCGCGGGCGGCACGACACCTGATCGTAATTCAGGTCGCAGTCCACGTAATTCGAAATTCTCTGGAATGCAAAACTCACTGGATACAGGTGCTTCTGATCGCTCTTCGCAAAGTGACTCCAAAAAATCAACATCAGGTTCAAAAAAGAGCAGTAATGAACCAGCGGGTCCAGCTAAGCTTTGAGTTGAATTTG
>JAPOIJ010000235.1 GCA_029979005.1 Planctomycetota bacterium
AGCGACCGGTGCTGGATCCGCTTCGGGCGTAGCTTTTTTAGACGAAGAGATACCGAGCATATTAGCGAGAAAATCCCAGTGCCCCGCCTTTTTTCCACCGGTTTCCGCCTCGGCAGGCGACGCCGCTTCATCATTCGATTTCTCTACCGCCTCTGTGGCAGGTTCGGAAACCTCTTCATTGGTTGCTTCATCCTCGACTTCATTGTCGAATTCATCATCTTCAATCGGTTCTACCTTTTTCGATGCGTTACCACCAAAGTAATCGTAAAGCTCATCTGTCACGATAATTCTCCGTTGACGTCGTCAACCGCAAGGCTGGACTCGCGAAAGCTATTTTCGGCGGTCAGCAGTATATTTGCAGGGCCAGTACTAACAGACCCAAAATTTATTTATTGATCCCCCAATATATCGCAAAATGCTTGATTTAAGGAACCCCTTCGGCGAAAGCTGGAGCAGAATCACCTGATTGCACCTCAAAACAGTTGCCGCCAATGGAAAACAATTCGAGTCTGACTGGGCAATCTAAGAGAATCACCCGAAAAACGGGCCGGAATACAAAAAAAGCCCGGGGCAATCCCGAGCTTGATCATTTCGCACCAATCGCTCTGGTCTAATTAATATCTCGTCGAATCATCAACGAACCGTTATCAGCGACCGAGAACATCGGGCGGTGATAGGAGTTGTAATGGCACATTCCACGCGGCCGGAATGACATTCCGACAAATATGTTAAACGCATCATTGGGATTACCACCGACATTCAGACTACCCGGTGGCATTCCTTCTTCCCCCAAGTAATACGAAAACCCGGCTTGAACTGCCACTCGCTCGGCAACGGGAATGTCAAAATCAAGTCCCAAAACTGTCTGGGAATCGCCCGACCACCCAATGTAACCGGCACCAGTTCCGCCAGATGGTGCATCATACTTGTAATAGAACCGGTAGTGATCAATCGGCTGCTGAATTAAATCAGTAAACGCGACGTTGTCATACTCTCCCGATGTATCAGCATCCTGAACACCTTTCGCAAATCGAAAGCCGAGGGTTGTTCCATTGGGATAAACCCATCCGAGATCACCTCGCAACTGAACGACGTCGTCTGTCGTGAACCAATCATCGTGGAGAACATCGACTACCAAACCCATCTGCATCCCGTAATCTACCCGTCGATAAAAACCGCCGGTGATGAACGTCTGATTTCTTTCTTCCGCTGTGAATCGATTTCCGTTGAAATTGGACTGAACCGACCGAACACCGAACTGACCAGAAAATAATCCACATGAAAGTCGGCAAAGGGGCAAGCCGGCATTGAAGCCAGCATACAGGCCGTAACTGCTGTCATCGAACATCTGATTCTCAAAAGTGGAGCCAGGGATTCGGAACATCGGAGATCGGAAGGCAGTCGCACCGGAAAAGTACTCAGCATTTTTAAGTAGCTCGCCCAAGCCCGTAATCCAACACGATCCCGGAGGGCAACCGCCGCGTCCGCAGCAACTGTCGCAACTATCAAAATATCCACCGACTTCACCACAACTCTCACAGCCGCCTTCGATGAATTCACCTTCAATGATTTCGCCGTCATAATAACCGTCGTCAAGAACCTCAGTCGAGACAACCGGTGCTCCACCATCGACCACAGCTGATTCCATCTTTTGGGCAACCCGAATCGGATTCGAGCGAGTTCGCGATAGACTTTGACTAGCGCTTGTCTGCATCAAACCGGTGCGTTGCGGCCTTCGCTGGTCAGTGTAAACCGCCCTCTGCGCCTGTCGCGCAGGCGTTGCGGAAGGTACGCTCGCTCGAGATTGGGTCGCCGCTCGACTCATCTTGGGCGCGTTCAAATCAACAGATATTTCAATGTCGCTTTGCATTGCGGCCGGCCGAACATTAGGTTTTGGCTTGCTCTGAGCTCTCAACCGAGCTTCCTGCATTGCCGCCACCCGGCGGTTGTACTCCGCCTGCTGAGCATTTGTCGTGCTGGTGATTACTAATACGGTTGCCAGCGACCCTAAAAGGATCGCCTTCATATTGAAAGGCAAAAACATTTCGATCATCCTGTCGTAATTGCTAGAGGCCCACGTTGCAGCAACTCGCGCATAAGGCCATTGGTAAGGAAGATCGGAATCGTCAGACTCCTTTCTTTCGTCAAACTTCAAATAATCCAGAATTACCCGCCAAGCCACCCATTTTAACATGCATTATTTAAGCAAAAGCCCGCTACCACACCAGATACCACCCGCGAGGTATTGAGCTCCGACATTCCGCGGAAGGCACACGCCAAAATTGACTCGCGTCGCTTCGACCTTCAAACGGCCAGAATCTCACAGAAGCGAACGAAACCAGTTAATTTAGCAACAACTCACTACTCAATCATAAACCCGCATTTTTTGGTTTACATAGCAGTTAACTTCGGCCACAGTAGCCGTGATTCTCTCATTTACCACGTACTACTGAGCACTCTGCTGGACACTGATAGCTGCCTAGCTCGATGGCCTTAGCTATAGAGTCAAAACTTTTCGCCAACCTCACTTTTGCCTCACCTAGCCGCCCTCTCACGGTAGCTATCAAGCCACAGCTTTCGTTACTTCGAGAGTTCTTTTTCTCTTAAATAATCCAAACCTTTCTTTGTCTTCAAAGGGGCTGATGGCTGTGCCGGTGCTATAGGAATTGGCTTCGGGCCTCTCATCGGACGAGATGGCCGCAAGAAATCATGCGACTTCCTGTAACGCTGGAAATCTTGATAGAGAGGCACAAAGTTAATAACCCCTGCCACGAAAAAAGGGATGACTATTAGTAGGAAAAGCCCGCCCATTAGCGCTAGGAATTCCCTAGAATTGTACTGATTTTTAGGTGGAGTTTCACTTTCTGGCTTCGTCGATTCTTCCATGCCCGAAAGATAACAGCGGACGCAAAACGATACAACATCGGGACGCTAATCACACGCTGAGGCTTTGCTTGTCGCAGAGTTTTGGTTTCCTCGGCGGGAGTCAGTGGATTTGGTACATCTGCTGGCTCTCGCTGTTTTTAGGCCAAATCGAGCCTCTCGAAACTTTCTCAGAATTATTTCACTTTGCTTGGGATATAGAACCACGGCAGACTCGTTGAATTAGAGGGAAGGGTAGCAACACTTTTTCCTTCACAACCAAAACAACTTTCAAAGCACCACAGGCCTGCCAGAGCTTGTAGGTGCTTTTTCAATTCACCCCTGGCAAAAAACGACAACACAGATGCAGAAACACACAGCACCACATTAATTAAACCGGCATCGGGAGATCTTATCCGCATTTGAGATCCAGCCTTTAAATAACTGAATCGATTTGAATCCTTTACTTCCTCGAAACGGTCCCCTCCAAAGTCGCCAACCCAAGGGTCGCTAAGTAAAGCGGACCCAGCCCACTTTCACTTGCTCCACTCTATTCACTGACAACTTGTCGATTCAGAACATCGTGAAATGCGAAGGAATAGAACTCCTCCGAGACGGGCGATTCCGCGACCAATTCGAGTAAAATTGATTTCGGCTCACCCTTCCCTTGCGGCAATTGATCTAACAGCATCCAGTGAATGCTTCCAACTGCTTCGTCAAACCAAATCTCAATTTCTTTCGGACCCGAAACATCTTTAGACTTCTTTACGCCTGTTAATTGTGACAAAGTCTCGCCGTTCCGCCCAGCTTTAGACTTGGGAAGCAGTTTCAGTCGGTAACCTGATTTAAGCTGAGCCAAATGCTTTTGAATATTTAACAGTGGCAATTCACCCTGTTCTCCCGGCAAACTATTTCGGAAATGCTCCAAATCAGAACTTATGTAGACTGCGGTATCATTTCGAAAAGACCAGCTTTGCTTGCCATCACAGCCTGCAACCCTACCATCTCCTGAAACGGGAGAATGCATCAAAACAAACCTGTCCAATCCTCGCACAATAAGCGTTGCTTCATCAACGGTCTCCCTCTCGAATTGCCTTTCCTCCGGTGAATCAGCGGCCAGTTCAGCAGAATCGTATTTCTCGACAACGTGCACCCGATACGTTCGATCGACTTCATCCAGAGCTGCGGAAATCATAGTTTCAACCGAATCTGTCGCCGCTAACAAATCACCTTTTGGATTGGCCAACCATAAAACCACCAGCCCGGCGGCTACCACCAATAAAATCGAGGAGGCAATTTTGAACACACTAACTCGGTTCCCTCTCGCTTTTCGACGGAACTTCCGATTCGAACCGCCGCCAATTTCATCCAAGACCCGATCAATTCGCTGCTCGTTTCGATTTTCATGTTGGCCAGCCCACTCAAGTAGCAAACCATGAACAACCAACTCACTGGCAACCCGATTGAGATCAGACGGTTCTAGCGCGCCTATTCTTTCTCTCGAATCGCACGGCGTTCCATCGACGGCATCGCTCAAAATATTTTCAATGGGCTCATTCATGAGGTAACACCTCAGAAACCAAAAACCCCCTGGATTGCAAGCACTGCACAAGTCTAATTCGCGCTCGTTGCAGTCGTTTCATGCAGGCCTCAATTTTTAACTCGCCGCTCGCTGCAATCTCCTGAACTGAATGACCGTCATGGTAGCGTTGCAAAATGACTTCTTTTCGCTCAACTGGCAATCCTGTGACACAATCCCTCAACACCTCTGCGTGCTGCTCCCAAGTATCACCCGCTTTCGACTCGATGGCATCGAATTGCTCAGAAACCGCAACCCGGACGTCGTCCGAAAGCAACCTGGGAACCATGTTCCTACGCCGGTGCTCCGCCATCACTGAACGCGATGCGATACCGCGAAGCCAACGGCCAAACGGTTGGTTTGGATCCCAATCATCGAAACTGCGCCATGCTACAATCATCACTTCGTGAAAAAGATCATCGATTGCATTTCTGTCGACCAACAGACTCCCTAGATACGCAGCTAGCATCGAGGCATTTTCTCGAACCAGTATCTCGAAAGCTGTCCGTTCGCGTTTTTCCACAATCTAAAATCCGTTCATTAGCTCAGTCGATGCTTCCTCCTCTAATACTGCCACTTTTATGCGACTGAGGGGCCGAAATAACTAAAAAAAGCATTTTTTTTTCAAACGAAATTTGAATCAAATAAAGCCAAATTCAATATAACGATTATTAAGACGAGACACTTTCTAGAATTCCGACCTCTCTTTTACATGATCCAGTGGGTTCCGCATGAGTCGACGGTAACCAACTAATCCTCGATTCGACAACAGCCAGTCATCTCGGAAGCTACTGGCTCTTCCGAGTATCGGCGGTCCCTGCTCTGCTTGAAAAAGCACAAAACGTACGCTCTGCAAAAGCAACTGCTAAAACCTGCTCGCGCTACTTTGTGAATGATCGGCTGCCAAGACCGCTCTGTGGCCAATTTTGAACCGCCATAAAAAAACCCGCC
>JAPOIJ010000140.1 GCA_029979005.1 Planctomycetota bacterium
CGAAAACCTTCCTCCGGTCTACCAGGAACTCATCCCCCAAATTGTGGCTCACTTTGCCAAACAAAAATTTGAAAATGTTGATGCGATGAATACATGGCTTGCGAAACAACCCAATGGGGAGGTTGAGTACAAGTGTGAAGGGGTCATGCTGGAACTGGAAAACGGGGATCGTTATGGCATCCCTTTCTTTCTTTTTTCCGCGGCGGATCGAACGACGTTAGAGCGAGGTTGGCAACGTTACAAATCAGCAGAAGAGAATGAAAAGCAACAAGAGAAAGAGTCCTTTTACTTGCGAGCCCAGGCACAGGCAAATGCGCAAAACCTTCAGTCAATTCGAGAAATTTCTGAAATGAATCTACAACTGCAGGGATACAACGCCGGTCTTTATGACCTGTGGGAAGTCACGCTAATCCCCCGAGGAAACTATGGCCGCCCAACGAAAGTGGTCGTTCCGGGAACCAATAGTCGACAAGCAGCCCAGAATGCGCTCCAGCGTTATCCGGGGGCTCAAATTGGTCCAATCGCGAAAGTTCGTGATCGACGCCGTTAATTCTGGCACGGAAGCATCGCCTAGTAAAACCACGATTTCCTCAAGCCATCAGCGAATCGCTATCCAGTCCATTTTAGGGATAACGCGGGGCTTGGTTACTCAATTGTCCAATCAATGGAAGATAATTCTTGGGAGTTTTACGCCGTTTTTAGTGCTCTAAACTAGGTTTTACCTGTTTCGGTTAGGTTTTAACGGGCCTGCCATTTACCGTCATGGGGAATTAGCTAGACTGGAACATAGTTCTCGATTGGCCAAACTTCTCCGAATTCGTTGGCAGCGGGAACCTCGCTTAGAATCTTATTAAATGACCCAAAATCCGCAGGTAGAATTAGATGAAAACCACTGCTTCTTTGATCGCCCTTTTGGCGTTTTCATTCAGCACGATCACACTTTTAGCTTCGAACAAAGATTCCGATGACGGTTTAATTTCTGTTCTGAAGACTCCGCTTACGCAAAGTAAGATTGTTAAAAAGGAAGCTGATCGTACTCCCGCGATTCAGGAGCCAGCCGTTCCAATTCCAGCGGACGCCGTTGAAAGCCCTTCGGTAATTCTTGAGAATGCCGGCCCAGTTCCAGTGCCAATGGTAGCAACCGATGCGTGCTGCAAACCGCGCTGCCGAAAACGTTGCTGCAAGCCACAACCGGTTCCTACCTTGTTTCATCTACAGGATCCTTGCGGTTGCGAGTACGAAGCGTGTGTTAAAGTTCCCGCTTGTTGCGTTGGAGAAGCACCGATCATCACGTGGAAATCGGGCGTTTTGGATCGCCAAGTTGCCACGCTTTGCTGGCCTTCTTGCGGTTTCGAAGCAAAGGCAATCGTTAATGGTCGCGGCAAAGTTCGCGTTCGCGACTAACCTCTAAAGATCAAACAATTTTTGATTCAATTTAAAAGGCTGCCTTGTTCAAGAGGCAGCCTTTTTTGTTTGCAATTTATGCGCCAAGACGATCCAGCACTTGACTAATTGGGATACCAATACACTGGCTCAATCACCGCTGGGTAAACTAGGGCAGCACGTCGCCTGACGCGTCGCACAGGAACGACTGGCGCAGAATAAACTCCCATCACTGGTACAGTTGGAACGTAATAGGCTGACATGGTTGGAACGACACCGCCAATCATCGGCCCCATCGGAACCTGAGGCGCGTAATAGGCAGGAAAACTACCGGGAACTTGAGCATATCGACCATAGTCGCAACTGCCACAGGTCGGACTCGCGTAACCCCAGACTGCCGGTGAAGTGCGATAGACCCGCGACTGGGATTGGGCCAAACTGTCACTACAATTCAAAAACGTGAAAGTTAACAGGAATGTACCTAGCCAAAATAGAACTTTACCGGATCGCATAAAACAAACACCCTAACGAGAAAACAGGAACTGAATCAGGAGCACAACCTATGCCCCGTCGTTAAAGTATAGTTCGAATTACTCTCTGTTGAGATGAGATTTCCTTAGACCGTCCGAAACGAAACAGTTCGAGACGAGCAAATAGCCGGGTTTTGATTTAATTTGTCGTTAATTCGCACAACACCACGGTAATATTATCTTTGCCTCCATTCTCCAACGCAGCATTCACCAAGCCATCACAACATTCCTTCAAGCACTCAACTTCCAGAAGGCTGGAAATCTGTTCTTCGGCAACCATATCGCTGAGCCCATCAGAACAAAGCAATAAACGATCGCGTGCTTCCATTTCAAGATGTACAACATCCGCCTCAATGTGGTCACGAAACGCATCGATACTATTGACCAATACATTCCCGAATGCCTTCGCGTCCGTGAGGTCAGCCCCTCGATCGATTAGTGACTGTGCCAAAGTGTGATCACGCGTCACTTGCTTCAATTTACCCTGCCTTCGAATATAAGCACGAGAGTCGCCTATATGAGAAATGATTGCATGGGGGGGAAGCAGGTAAGCGCCGGTAAGTGTTGTACCCATTTGACTTTTGTCTGGGTCCAGTTTCGCGTGCCGGTGAAACTCATCCTGAATTCTCGAAACGTAAGCGTCGACCCGTTGCCGTATTTCATGCGCGTCAAAATCTTTAAATTTCATCACCCAACTCGATGCAAGATCTGCCGCGTGCAAGGTAGCTTCTAAAACGAGATGAGATGCAAAATCACCGTGTCGGGCTCCACCAACACCGTCAGCCACAAGCAAACCATACGCATGTCCGTCTACAAGATTGACTGCGTCTTCCTGCAAATTAGATAAAAGCAACTCACAACGGCGCGTTCGACGAATTACAGCAAAGTGATCTTCGTTTCGCTTACGGACCCTTCCAACATGGGTCGCCGCGACAATTTCAACCGTAAACCCCGACTCGTCATTAGCAAAGAAATTATCTGCATAACTAACACCACGTTGCTCTTTTGTTTCATCCTCCATCCCTGCCATGAATTCACCCCGTCATCAATTAATCAACCAATAAAAATAATGTTCTCAAGACAAAGCACAAATTGCGGCAAATGAACGGTTTCTCATTCCAGGCAGCTTCAATTTCAACGAACCGCCTCATTTTTGCAAACTGCCAACCGAAAAGCCACTATCAGGTACCTGGCTCTCCATGAGATGAGTTTCAAGAATCCGGTACAATTCTTCTAAAGCCATTTCATTTGAGTTTATCTTTGTATGCTTAGAAACAATCAAACGTTCAGATTCGACTCCGGAAATTCGCGCACTGCTAACGGGAACAACTTTATCAGAATCGCCGGATCCCAAAAGCAAATAGCCACAACCAATGATTGAGTGAAGCCGCACGGTATCGCTGAAGCTTAGACAGTTCATTTCCCGTAGCAACGGGCTTTCCGGACGTAACAAATCAATACTGGTTGGGATTCGCCTTGCAAATTCCTCGGAGAAGGCTTCCGGATTATCTCGCAACAACTGCTCCCGAATCGCATTCATCGAACTTGGCTCATCCACCAACTTTGTTCCCAAACGGCCAACCGGTCGGGTCGCCTTGGGTGACCCTCCATGAGGAGTACCAAGAAAAACAACCCTGGAAACGCTGGCAACCGGCTGAAAATAGAACGCATCACGAAGCGCCTTACGCGTTTCCTCGGTTGTCACCAAACAATCCAGCGGTACTTTAGAAATAGAATTCCATAGCTGATCTCCGCTGCGGGTGACCTGTAACTTAGCTACCAATCCGCCCATACTGTGACCGATCAAGATGATTTGAGAAAGGGCGGGGTCTTCTCCAGTGGGGTCTATTTTTTTAGTGATGCTATTTAAATGACCTCGTAATACAGCCGCACTTTTTAAAAACGGCTCTCCCGTTGGATACTGAAACCCCCAAATCTGGTATCGCGAATTCAACTCCGGCCTCGCTCTCATTTCATTGGCAGCGTTTGACCAAGTAAATGGATCTGACAATAAACCGTGCACGAAAACGACCGGAATCTTACCACGCTGGTATGGCTCTACCGTGTACAACCCCGGCCCTTCATCCGTCGTACCCGGTTGCAAAAACCCTTCGAGATAGTTCTTGTCACGTTTGGAAATACGGTAAGCGATCGGCGCGGAAAGATCGCGGGCAACAGCAACCTCACAACCGCCGACATTGACTGAACGCACACGAAGCGGATCGATAAACTCAAAAACAAAACCGCAGGACAAACCCTCGTCCGGACGCGCTTCACGTAAAACCAGCGTTGCTGCAAAGGCCTGCTGATCCCTCAGGAAACGCTCACCTTCCAGGCGTTTGTTAATCACGACTACCGGCACTCCGAGGCCGTTGCATCGATAATCATGATTCAATTTTTTACTGACCTCAGTAGCCGCGGGGATTACCAAATCGAAATCCTGCGGATCCCAAGGAAACCCTCGGTACAAAATAGGAATCCACTCTCCGCTCGAAGGGCTTGGCAAAAACTGGCCCGTCTGCGGTTGGAATAGCCCATACTCTTGACCGCTGTCAATAATTCTTCGAAGACATTGATTGTAAATCTTAGCCGCCGAACTATTTTCGAGATCATTGCTGACGGCCTCCGACGCCACGACCGGCCAGATGGTCTGAGCAGCACACAGATACTGTGCGATACACCCTGCATCCTTATCACCATCCAATCGACAACCGTCGCGGAGCAGCGTCTTAGCGTTTTCTATTTGCGACGCCCCCGAAACACCTGAATTGTTGTTCGCCTGAAAAAAGGGAACTGTGTGAACACGGTCCGCGCTGTCAAAACGGCAACCCGCAGCGCCTCCAATCAGAGAGATTAGAACGCAAATCCAGAATTGTGCCGATTTTTGCATCTCAAATTCCCCGATGCTTTCGAGCTGAAGAAATCTAACGCTTCCTCTCGTATATCGGAGTCAGTTACTCGCGACTTCATTGGGACACTAACCTTCATCAATTCCGCTGCCGACGTTGCAGACTCCCGACAAATAATAATATTTGTGAGGTTTATCGAAAATTTAAGTTGACAAAAAAAGGGAGTCGGAAAACCGCCCCCTTTGATTCACAAAATCAATCGCAAACTCCAGCCGAATTGCCCCGAATGGGGTTCGAGTGAAATCATTCTTTTTCGTCACCTTCCTGAAGTCTTATCAAACCACGCTCTTCTTGACGATTATCTCCTCGGTGCACCATTACAGTCAGTACATCTTCCGTCAAATTGTAGAGGCCAGCTTCAATAAGAATGTCCTCTTTACCGACGAGTTTGAAGGCAACCCGTTGCGTTTCCTTATCAACGCTTCCTTTCACTTGAATAACTTCATCCGTCAAACCAACCGACAAGTTTCCTCGAATCATTCCGTCTTTATTAAGAGCCAATTGCAAGGTCAAATCAGACTTCGTTTGCCCGGGTGTGACGACGGCAAAGACGCCTAACGGCATCCAGTCATCAGCGTCCTCCGGATTGTCTACTGCTGAATAATTATCGGCAATCGTGACGGCTTGATTGTAGTACTCCTCCTCTGATGCAATCGGATCCTCTCCGATGTAGACATTGCCGTTTTCCACATAGATTCCACCATCTCCATATTGGTAAGAAACTGGTGCTTCATTGCAACCGCAATACCCAGAGGCATATCCATAGGATGGTGCCAACCACCATGCCGCTGTTGCAATCCCCGCCGCGTACCAAGCTCCGGGATAACGGGCATACCAGCGCGGGTTGTAATAGGTGTGATACCCCCCAAAACTCATTCGAACTGCAGCAGCCTGACCATAGCTCGTCACGATTCCGTTATAGCCCGCAGCGTATCGCCCGGCAGCATAAACATTTCCGCCCGGGCCAGCTACATACCGCGCTGCCCCGCCTCGAGCATAAGTGTTATATCCATCGGTGGCCCGCATGCCGCCCACGCTAACACCACGAGCGTTTCCATTTGAATCTCGAACTCCCGCGGTACCGCCACGCTGGACAATCGTGTTTGTTCCGTCGGTTGCCATTCGACCGCCACGTGCAGCGTAACCCCCTGAACCATCCACATTAGATTGCCCACGTGCCGCCCCTGCCCCCGCGACGACCGAATTCCCGTCAGTCCCAATATAGCCGCCGGAAGCTCCACCACGCACATTCCCCTGAGCATCCCGAGCACCGCCAACAACTGTTCTTGATGCTCCGATCGACTCGCCGTCGGTAGCAACGCGCGAGCCACCTCTAACTCCAGCAGCGGAACCATCCGTATTCTTTCCTCCTGCGTACCCCCCACGTCCAGCAACAGCATTTGTGCCGTCTGAGGCTGCGCCCACAGATCCACCGACGACACGCTTATTACCTTGGGCATCGGTTACTACAATTCCTCCAGCAGCACCGCCATAGTCAACACCGCCCTTAGTCGTGCCACTTCCGCCTCCCTTATATGTATCAATCGTATAATTATCGCCTTGATAAGTTTTCCCATTATAGTCATTGGGCGATGAATTACCGCCGTTGCGTTGGCGACCAGTGGACGTTCCGGGCATGTTCAAAAAGTCATTCAGTTGGTTCTGTGTGGGGCTTTCAAATTGCCTGTTTGCCCGGTCAGTTAAACCGTTGTTAAAATTTCCGCCAAGCCTTTCCTGGTTGAGAGAACGCGGTTCGCTTCGACGATTACCCGCATTATTACCACTGGTTGGGAAACTGTTGGGCATAGAAAACGAACGCGTATTACTGCTCGGTTGACGGTTATTTAAATTGCCAAAGGAAGATCCTCCAAAAGATTGATTACCACCTCGATTGAAGTCTGAACTCCGTGACGATCGATTCATTCCTCCAGAAGGCAACGAACGAGAACCGCCAGCCGAGAAACTTCTCCCACCACCACGGCGTTGAGCGTTAGCATCGGCAGTCAAGGCAAACGCCACCAGGAAAAACACCATTGCCAAACTTAATAACTTCATTTTTATATCCAAAAAAGATTTCTACCATCGCTTAATTCGCGTCCAACGAAGTTGAACATTATTTTCTATTCACGATAACTGGCTCGGTGTCCGGTAATTCGACACCATTGAGTTTTCGAGACGTGGAAAAAAACTCCAGTCTCGAATCATCGATAACTTTGTAAACATTTTTCGCAGAAGCCAATCCCCCGTCAGCCAGTTGCAACTCCATGTCGACGACCCATTTATTGTTTTCAACCTGCTTCCATACGCCGGTTCCAAAACCACCTTTAGAATCAAAAATCCAAGAACGAATACTCCCTAGCTTTGCATCCCACAGAATCACCTGAGTTGCCTGCTCGCGCAGCCCCTGCTCGTCAGACATTTGAAATGAACGACGAATAGAACGCCCTCCCAATGTCCAACTCGCACTAGTCTCTACGCGAATCCCGCCTGAGACTTCGTCTTGCCAATCGCCTATCAACCAATTCAAGGATTGCAAATCAGAGACCTTTTCCGGAGCAACTGGAACTTGAGTCGCCCGAACAGAATCAATTCTCCACCCCTCGTCCATTTTCACATGCACCACCGAATAAGGTGTTCGACGTTTGCCCTCTGGTGAATTGACAACGGCCACACCCTCTTCCACCGCAACATTGGGGGTAATCAACCGAATCGAAACCTCATCTAAAGCAATGGTCGTGCCTCGGGTCTCCTCAGCAAACGACTCCTTTATCGCGTTTGCAATATTTTCACGGCCTCTAACACGTTCCCCGTTTTTCTTGACCCACTCACCACGACGACTCCAATAACTCGCAGCGCGCTCAGCATCGCGTCGATTCATAGCATCTAAATAACCAGCAATCGCATCTTCGATTGCTAAATACTCATACCGAATCCCCTGAGACACAGCCGGTGGTGCTGGTTTTACAGCAGGATTGTTGAGCCCCATATCCTGACGAGAAGCATTCGCTTCCTGACAAATGCCAATCGAAACCTGAGACAGAATAAAAATGAAGGCAATCCAACAGTACCAGCGAATCATTGATGCAAATCCAAATCTGAGAGATCGCGCGAGCCGTTGACTCACGGAGTGATTAATTCAGGCCTCGCTCGCCAAACGAACTGTGCCGTTGCCGAAGAAATTTTGTGAAGCCTTTCTGAAAATTATAAGACAGCTGAATTCGAAGTCGATGACTAATTCCACCATAGATACAGAATTAATTCGATCGATCAGAATTTGATGGCTGTTCCGATCGTCCGGTTCCAAGTGGACCAGTACGCCTACCAATTAGCGCAGCTACTGAGCTTCACTGGCTCTCACCATGCGACAGAGAGGAGTCGTAATTCTTCCACAAGGTTTAATGAGTGGATTCGACGGCGAGCTTTTCCCAATCTACCGCTCCTGTTAAATTAATTGTCGGCCGCAACAATACCCCCAACACCCAAGCCTCCGCCTGCTCTCATGACAAACGATACCGACCATTTCCCGCCGCGCATCCTGGTTGTCGATGATCAACAGTCGATGTGTGAAATGCTGGTAGACACACTTTCCCCAAATGGTTTTGAGGTTCAATGGAAAACCCAAGCCGTTGCGGCCTTAGGACTGTTGAAGGAACTGGCGTTTGACGTCGTTTTGACCGATTTGAAAATGCCCGATATGAACGGGATTGAATTTTGCCAAGAGGTCAATCGAAATCACCCCGAACTACCGGTAGTCGTCATGACGGCCTTTGGCAGTTTGGAAGCGGCAGTGTCTGCTATTCGGGCAGGCGCATTCGACTTTGTGACCAAACCGCTAGATATGAATCTCTTAGACATTGCGATTGAGCGAGCAGTCAAGCAGGCTCGATTACAGCAGGAGGTTCGTCAGCTGAAAACCTCTCTCGACGTGGGCGTCAACTTTGGGAAACTGATTGGCAAGAGCCCTCCAATGCAGGAACTTTACCGACAACTCTCGCAAGTCGCTGCGGTTGACACGACTGTACTCATCACCGGCGAGAGTGGCTCCGGCAAGGAACTAGCGGCCCAGTCGGTGCACCAACACAGTAAACGCAGAGACAAGCCCTTCGTGGCGATCAACTGTGCCGCACTACCGGAGTCACTTATGGAAAGCGAACTCTTCGGTCATGTCGCCGGGGCGTTTACCGGAGCGGATCAAGACCATGAAGGTCTCTTGGTGCGAGCCAACGGTGGAACTTTATTTCTCGACGAAATCGGCGAAATGTCGGCTTCGATGCAACCGAAACTACTGCGAGCACTCGAGGCGAATTGTGTTCGCCCCGTTGGAGGAACTGACGAAATCCCCTTCGATGCCCGCCTCGTCGCCGCCACCAATCGCGATCTTGAGACTGCGGTCGAAGCTGGCACCTTTCGCGAAGACTTATTTTACCGAATCAATGTTGTGCCGATCCACCTGCCTCCACTTCGCCAGCGAAGCAGCGACATCCTGATCCTAGCTCAATTCTTTGTAAAAATGTTTAGCGAAAAAGCGAACGTTGAAGTCAAGGAAATCACCGAAGGTGTGGCTCAGCGACTCCTCGATTACCATTGGCCAGGAAACGTTCGCGAACTAAAAAACACCATGGAACGAGCTGTCACACTTTCAGATGGAAAGAGACTGCGAATCGAAGACCTACCGGAATCGATACGCAATTACCAATCCAGAACAATGGTAATTGCCAGTGACAAACCAGAGGAACTCCGGTCGCTTGAAGAAGTTGAGAAACGATACATTCTACACGTACTTGACACCGTGGATGGCAATCGAACGCTCGCCTCAAAAATCCTCGGACTTGACCGAAAGACGCTATACCGAAAACTGATTCGTTACGAACAAACAAGCACCTAGAAACCCCTCAATCTTCACGGAGTAAACCTGGGAGAAAAATCCTAAACTCCGCGCCGCACCCCTCCTTACTGCTGACTTCAATGAGCCCTTGTTGCTCCTGAACCATATTGTAAGCCAGCGACAAACCAAGCCCAGTACCGTCTCCAACATCCTTCGTCGTAAAAAACGGTTCAAAAATACTTTCGAGATTCTCTGCAGGTATTCCCACGCCTTCATCTCTCACTTTGATTTCCCATTCAAAACACGAGTCACCAGAATCCATCCCCGGCTCGTTCTGAAACCGCCCCAGCGATACATACAAGGTTCCTCCCGATTCCATTGCCTGAATTCCATTGACCATAATATTTGTCAACACTTGGCGAATTTGCCCACCGTCTAAAAAAGCAAGAGCCGGCGTCCCAGCCAGTGAAGATTTAATCGAAATGCCATTTCGTTCAGCAACCGTCGTCAGAAGTTCTGTCACCTCGATCAGAATTTCATTTAAATCAATCTCAGTTTTTTCGCTCGGCGATTGTCTTGAGAAATCCAATACTTGCCGGATCATTTCTGTAATCCGATCCGTTTCCGCCTGAATTGTTTCTGCATTTTGCTTAACTTTCTCCGCTGACAAATTACCCTTCGCAATTAAAGCCGCGCGTCCGGACACCACGCTCAACGGCGTGCCAATTTCGTGCGCGATACTGGCCGCCATTCGCCCTACCGTTTTAAGCCGATCAGCGTGACGCAACTGTTGTGTAACCAATAATTTATCACGGGTCTCTTTCTCAATTGCCGATTTTTGAGCTTCCAAATGCGAGGACATCTTATTGATTGCCTGTCCAAGTTGAGACAACTCATCTTTACCGCTCAACTCAACTCGACAACGATAATCTCCTTCTCCAATACGCTCGGTTGCCGCTGTCAATTTATTGAGCGGCGTAGCCACCAATCTCACTCCGGCGAACCAAACAACAATTATCGAAACAATTGCCAATAGACCCACGACCGACAAGAATTCAATCAGCTTACTCATCGTTTCTCGATCATAATCATCCAGCGACCTTGTGAACTCGAGACCTCCACTCCGGGGGGCTCCAAGATCTACCGGATAATAGGTATGTAGCAGATGCCCTCCATCGCCGGCCGTTGAAACAAACGAAGCGATCTCTTTACGAGTGACTACTTTAGAAAAATCACCTGTCGCAGACGGACGTGTCATCGATGTAACTGACTCTTCAAACCAAACCCACCTTGCAATTGGCGGAGCATCTTTTGTAGTTAACGCTGCCCTCATTGCGTCAACTCCCCCGGCCTGCCATGCGTCCAGGATTGAGCGTTCCATTTCTGATGCCACTTTCAAAGCGTAGGCTTCATGGTCTTTCTTGATTTTAGAAATCGCAATTTGAGCAGCAAAATAATTTGATGCAGCAAGTACAGCGATCACGGCAATCACTGAAACGAGCGAGAGTTTTGCAGCCAGTTTCATTAAAGAGATCTCGCGTTATAAGCCACCAGCGAATTAGATTTCACCGTCGCATTATAAACCAAAACAATGAACTGTTGATAAGGTGCTCCACGGGGCAAGCTTGGACACCGCGGCATTTTGCCCCAGCCAAAATACGACAATTTGCTTATTCGAGCAGCTTGTTTTCAAGAAACGCTCTTAATTTCACGAACAACCTTCGCCTTTAAAAAAGTCCACCGCTCGAATGCACCTTTGGCACGAAGTGTGCTTTAAGGAAAGTGTCGGCAATGAATTTTGAAAATGGAACAGTGCCCCGGATCACCACAGATCAATCGGGACTTACCTTACGCAATATGCCCAGAAGAGACTCACATTCCCTTCAGCAGCAGTTGACGTTGATCTTCAAAACAAAAAACGACATGGAGGTTTGCAATTCGGCAAGTCTGCAAAATTCATTCAGGGAGAAAAACATGAAAGTAGCCAAAAGCACACAAATGGGTTGCATTGCATGCATGGTAACCGCATTCTTGCTTAGCACGGTAGCAATTGGGCATGCATCGACAATCTTAGAATCAGGAACGAAAACAGATCGCCTCACTCCACCGGTCACCTTTACCGGGCCTGCGCTAAAAACACTTACGGACAGCGAAGCAAAAAATGCAATTCAGTCAGCGAAAAATCTGTCTCGGGCATTTAGGCATATTTCGAATCAACTGCTTCCTTCGGTCGTCGCAATCGAAAACAGAACAGACAACTCGAGAGGCCCACAGCAAATACAGAATGGGATGCCCCCCAGAGGCGGTGTTGGCTCGGGAGTAATCATCGATCCAGACGGCTGGATTATGACAAATAATCATGTTGTTGCCGGAGCAGGGTCGATTGTCGTTCGCTTGCATGACGGTCGCGAATTCATGGCAGAGCAGGTCATGACCGATCCCAAAACCGATATCGCAATCGTTCGAATCCCAAACGCCGAAAACCTTACCGCTGCCAAAATAGGCAATAGCAACGATTCTTATGTTGGCGACTGGGTTCTTGCTTTGGGCCAACCATTTGGACTCGAGAGTACGGTAACAGCCGGTATTATCAGTGCGAAGGGAAGGGGGATCGGATTATCCGATAGTGAAAACCACATTCAAACGGATGCAGCCATCAACCCCGGTAATAGTGGCGGACCGATGGTCAATCTGGATGGTGAAGTCATTGGAATTAACACAGCAATCTCCTCCAGTAGCGGCGGGAGTGATGGAGTCGGGTTCGCAGTTCCAATTAACTTAGCAAACTGGGTTGCCAATCAATTGATGGATCACGGTACCGTGCGACGAGCTTTTCTTGGCGTTGGAATTCAACCAATCACACAAAAATTGGCTAACCATTTTAACGTACCTCCAAAGCAGGGACTCTTGATAACCCACGTTATCCCAGAATCCCCCGCAGCCAATGCCGGAGTACGTACGGGTGACATCCTTTTGAAATTTGCCGACGCTCGGATCTCCGCGCCAAACGAATTTCAAACGTTCGTAGAAAGAGCCAACATCGGGCAATCCTATGAATTAACTGTCAATCGAAATGGAACCCTTCAAATCCTAGACTGTGTACCTCAATCACAACCCAACCGTCCAGATAAAGACGCTGGGAGACTAATGAACACAAGTCACTCAAACCGAACTTCTTCCGGAAGATTGGGAATTCGAGTCGGTGATTTCGATGCAACCGTTGCCAAAAAAATGGGAATTGATGCG
>JAPOIJ010000048.1 GCA_029979005.1 Planctomycetota bacterium
ACGGAACCGGCGGTGGAAAGTATTACGATGAGGACAAGAAAGGCCGTCGATTTGAGCCTGAACCGAATCAGCTGCAACGGATTGAATCAGCCGATCAAACCAGCGTCTAATCGCAATGCGTCTGAGTAAATCAACCGATTGCCCCATTTCCCGGCTGTCGTTTTCCACTGCAATAAGCCTCGGCTTAAGTTCCAATGGAATAAGTTTCCACCGGGGTGTGACTCGGTCCAGCTAGCACCTCGACCTGACCTGTAACCCAACGCGTCGCTTTGCTAATCTTCCCGAAAATAGTGGAATCACGCTAGTTCGGGGAAATTCAAATGCCAATCAAAATGGCTTCGCAAACGAAAAACAAAATCGTAACCTACGCGTTTCTCGCCGCCTCGTTGGGAATGTGCGTGATTTCAACCGGATGTGCTGAAGGGAAATTATGGCGAACCGGCCAATACGTTCCCTGGGCTCAAAACAAATGGATTGAGGAAGAGAAGATCGCAGATACTCTGTTTGTGAAAAAACGTGAAATGCGGGAGCAAGTCGAATTCGCAATCAATGGCACTCAGCAAGATCAGCAAAATGCAGCAAAGTTTTTAGCTGAAATCGTACGCAGGGACTCCATACTCTTGCATCGAATTTACGCCGTGAAACTGCTAGGTCAACTTGATTGCCCAGCTTCCCTGAAAGCACTGCAAGAAGCGACAGAGGATTCCAATTCAGAAATCAGAATCGCAGCAATCGGATCGCTGGAACAGCTGCCTGCCGATGACTCACTGCCGCGATTGCAAGAAATACTAATGGATGACTCTAACACCGACGTACGACTAGCGGCTGCCAGGGCAATTGGTGAATTTTCCGGCGAACAAGCAATCATTGCGGTTGCCGTCGCATTAGATGATCGCGATCCGGCACTACAGCGGAGAGTTATGCAGTCGTTAGAAAAGATCTCGGGGGAAACTCTGGGGACAGATCTCGTGGCGTGGGAACAGTACGTTAAGGCGACCACCGGCGACAGCATTACACCGACTCAAAAAACGCAGCCAACTCTTGACGACTATTTTGAGAGCGACGCACCTGAGAGGTCTGCCGACAATTCGTTTCAACCAAACGTTGAGAAAAACTGGCAGACTCCGTGAAACCGCTTCAAATCAACTTGCTAAACTCGGCACCCCATTTCTAGCCACCTTCTTTTCGGTCGACTGTATCAATTCTCCAGCCTCGTTGCGCGAATTGAAAAAGAAATTAGCGTAACGGTGTGCTTGCCTGAGGTATAAAATGCCGATAAAACATACGGATTAATTCAAAGTATGTTTTGAAAAGTTTTGCATGGCCCCACCACCGCGTCCGGTTTACCCGAAAGCCCGTGTTTGATGTCGTTTCCTAAAAAACACAAGTCGTTTTTCTCGTTCGTTGACGCTGGTGTAAAGCTGGTGAAAGCCTCGGACGCTGATGCGTTACTTGTTTTGATGGAAAAACAAACCGATTGGGCAAGGCTAAGGCGGAAATCGGTCAACCAGGTCCTAATCATTGCAACTCACGATGACGCGATCCATGCTGCCGCGACCGAGGCTGATATCCACTCGATTCATCTGGAAATTCCGGAAGCTTCAGTCCAAAATCAGCTCACACAGGCCGTCCTCGCCAGCGTAGCCTCGGAGAAGGTAAAACCGGGCTCCACCGTGGTCGCAATCTACAGTGGCTTTGACACCGAAGACATCGATACGATTTCCGTATTAAAATTAACGGAGCGACTAGGACGTTTAACCGCACGCGATTTGCGGAAACTTGAAACCAAAGTGCCGCTCGATACTCTCAAAGCTGTCGTTGATCTTGCCGTTGCCATCGGTCGCGAAGGACGCGAGGGAAAGCCTGTGGGCACTATGTTTATCGTGGGCGACCACCGAAAAGTACTCGACGAAAGCAGACCTGCCGGCTTCGACCTTGTCAAAGGCTACACTCGAAAAGAACGCAACATTTTTGACGGTAAAGTTCGCGAAGGCATCAAAGAAATTGCCCAGCTCGATGGAATGTTTATCATCTCTTCTGACGGCACAGTTGAAGGCAGTTCAAGAATCATAGACACTTCGCCAGTCGAAATTACGATGACCAAAGGGCTCGGCTCGAGGCATTTCTCGGGAGCAGCAATTAGCAAAAACACCAAAGCGATTGCCGTAATTGTCAGTCAGACAAACGGCACGGTCAGAATCTTCCAAAATGGCGAAGTGGTGCTGCGAATTGAACCGCTCCAGCGAGCCATGAAATGGAAAGATCTCGATAGCGATCACCCAGACACTGATTGATCATTCATCTCGTTGTTGATCTGCCCTAAGGCCCTCTAGGTCAACAGGCACTCCAATTCCAACAACCACGACGGTGCCGGTAAAGTGATGAGCGTCGGCCTTTTGGAAACCAACCTTTTCTTCGACCATCGTGCACGTCACACTTGCTCGGAACGTCGGTTCAGACGCCTCTCCAGAATCGCAGTCCAACCCTGTGGGCAAATCAATTGCCAGTCGATTAACTGGCAATAAATTTGCCGCAACAATCGCCTTGGCAATTGGTGGACGTAAAATCCCACGGGCACCGGTCCCTAACAATGCATCCACAATCCAGTCTGTCGACCGCCCGCCTACTTTTGCAAATTGATCTCTCGTTTCGGTATCACTCCAATCGGGGTCGAACTGTTCAACTTTGATGCCGAGTTGACATAACACATCCAAATTGACTCTTGGATCGCCTGCGTACCTTTCAACCTCCTTAAAAAGCACGACACGCACATTCCAGCCCGCCACGGCAAGGTGACGAGCAAGAACAAACCCATCTCCCCCATTATTACCCGGGCCACATAAAACCAAAACCGATTGTTCTCGATGCTGGTCAGCCACCGGCCAATTCATTAGGCATTCAGCACATGAACGGCCCGCATTCTCCATCAGAATCAAACTCGGAATTCCGATCTCATTCACGGCAATTTCATCGACTCTCCGACTCATTTCACGGCTTAACACGCAACTCTCCTCAATTGAAAATCCCCCGCTTGCCGCGAGTAATCGCGACTAATCCACCGCTGGCACTACAAATCGAGAATGGAAAATTTACTCCAACCCGTTGGATAAGTCTCTGCATTTTTTGTTAGAATCGGAGACAAAAATTAACAGCAGACCTGGCTACCTTCTGTTGAGGTAGACGACCGTCCCCTCCTAAATGAATTGAAGCGTATTTACCGATAGATTTCCATCCCATGCCAATTTATGAATTTATTTGCCTAAACTGCAACTCTGAGATCGAACTCTTGGTTAAAAGCGATGCTAAACCCCAATGCCCTGAATGCCAGAGTGGAAAACTCGAAAAGCAGTTGAGTGTAATTTCATCGACAACTTCGATGCAGCAAAACACCGTTGCTTCAGATTGTGCGCAGCCACGCTGCTGTGGTGGAGGCTGCCAACCAAGCTAACCCGAACATTTCCTTTAATTTCTTGCCGTGGAGACGATGACTTTTGTGCGACCGTCACACACTTGATCATCTACGCCATGCTAACCAATCACTAAACCAATACTACAAAGAGATTCCATCATGCGTTACCTGATTTTCGCCTTACTATTTACATTGATTCCAGCCAATCTTGTTTCCGCACAAAATCAGTGGCAAACAATGTTCAATGGAAAAAACCTCGACGGATGGCGAATCAATGAAAATCCGGATTCATTTAAAGTTGTTGATGGCTGTTTAGTCGTCGAAGGTCCCCGTGGGCATGCGTTCTACATCGGCAATGATGAAAAAGCCGCGGAAAAGATAACTGACTTTCACTTCAAAGCGAAAGTTCAAACCATGCCCGGTGCGAACTCCGGCATCTATTTCCATACCAAGTTTCTCAAGACAGGATGGCCAAACCGTGGCTATGAGGCTCAGGTCAACAACACCCAGTCCGACAAGAAAAAAACAGGCGGACTGTACAATGTTAAAGACAACTTCAAAGCTCCCGTCAAAGATAAAGAGTGGTTTGACTACGACATCATTGTGAAAGGTAAACACATTGTTGTTAAAATCAACGGTGAAACCATTTCTGATTACACTGAGCCTGACGATCTTGATCGTCCGGAAAGACAACTTTCAAGTGGAACATTTGCCATTCAGGCTCACGATCCAGGAAGTAAAGTCCTTTACAAGGACTTAAAATTCAAAGATCTTTCAAAATAGTCAAACTACACCTATCGTTTGACCATTCATAATCTTCACCTGGGGCGGGCTAGTGATTTTCTCCATGAAAAAAGAATCCTAGCCCCCTTCTCAATTCGTCGGGTAGGACTGGACGGTCCTCTCGCGGAATCAAAAATGTTGACAGCTTGAACAAATCCAAAAACGCTCGGTTTTGTCGGGTCGTTGCGTTAAGGTAATTATGCCCTGAAGAACCTCCGGTTCCGATCTTCGCACCCAGCATTCGCTGCACCATCATCGCGTGCCTTTGACGCCAATTGGTGAACATTTCATCAATGTCGAGCAACAGTGTTAAATACCGAAACGGCGTGTAAAGCATTGGCTCATCACGATAAAGGTTGATAAACAGTGCTGCCAAAAACCCCTCATGTGATAAGCGAAACTCCCCCGCTTTCCGTAACTCTTCGAACTTTTCACGGTCCAACAACGATTCGAATTGCGCACGCGACATTTCTAAGCCGTTCAGTTGAAACTCTTTCTCCCGCTCACTTAAGGTTGGATTTCCCCGAATAATTTCAGAATCAGAATCAAGCATTTTATTAACCGCCTGATCGTAGGCTTCCCAAAATCGAAATTCATTAAATTTCAAAAATGGCATTCTCCCTAACCAGCTATCCGTTAGCTCTAAAAGAGATTTCTGACCTTCCAACTCTTCAAGCGCTTGATAATCGGAAGCAGACAACCGTGAGTGAAAAAATTCTTTGTCAGCGTTAATACGATGTTCACGTTTTATGCCAAGCTGAATCTCAATCTGTTTGAATTGCACACTTTGAAACCCCGATGCAGGAACCAGCAAATCGCGGAACTCCATAAAATCTAAGGGAGTCATCGTTTCGATAATATCGATCTGCTGAATCAACACACGCTGAATCGATTTGATCCGTGATAGATGGTGAATGACTTGCCCCATCTTTTTATCTTCTATCACCGGATCTTTAAAAACATTAATTACCGCCGCCAATTCATACAGAACTTGCTTGAACCACAACTCATACGCCTGATGCGTGACGATAAATAACATCTCATCATGCGCGACATTACCATTCTTTTCGCTCTCCAATTCCTGGGCATTGAGAATTTTGTCGAGTTGCAAATAGTCACTGTAATAAATGCCAAATGTCATACTAATCTTCACGGAAAAGGTTTTTAATTGATCCCGGCAACACGAACACTTTCCGCATCAGGGGAATTCACAGTCTAATGCGCTGGCTTGATAAAAGTAATAGGTAAGGCACAAGCACAATCTTTGAAATTTGAAAAACCCAGCCAACTTCTACCCAGACTTTGACCACTTTAATTTTCAATTCCCATAGATACCAAAAAAAAAGACGACGGTTTGAACCGTCGTCTTAATCAATTTTCCAATCGGTACTCTACGACCGAGAACTACCATTCACTGCCTGGGCGGGCAACCTTATCGGGAACATAATTCTCCGCATTGTAAATGTCGTCTGGCCCCAACCTCTTCTCAGATTTCATGAAGTCTTCCCACTTAATTTTCTTTCCAGTGTAGGCCGCATCACGTCCGATCAAAGCCATCAATGTGCTGTAACTCATATAAGTTCCATTGTTGATTGGCTTTCCTTCACGAATACTCCTAAAGAGGTGCTGGTGCTCCACATCATACATACTTGGGTTACGTTTCTTATGAGAAAACTTACCCTTCTCATTAATGATCTGGCCTTTGAGAATCTTTGCGGTTCCTTTGGTACCAACGATGTGGTCTTCAGTTTCATTAAAACATCCAGCCATCTGGCGGCAGTATGTATGAGCTTTAATGTCGGAGTCTTCCCATTCAAACACAGTGGAGAAATGGTCATACACATTGCCCCATTTTTCATTAGTTCGGACTAGCCGCCCGCCGGTAGCATAACAGCTGACCGGTGGAATATCGTCCATCAACCAGAGAGCCTTGTCGATCGAATGGATGTGTTGCTCAGCAATATGATCACCCGAAAGCCAATTAAAGTAGAGCCAGTTACGCAACTGATACTCCATCGGCGACCACTTTCTCACTTCTTTAGTCACAGGATCCGTCGTACTGTCACCACGGTGCCAGAGCGTTCCGGTTAAGTAATTTTCCTGAATCGATCTAATTTCACCGATCTCGCCGTTCTTAATTCGACTGATCATATCATTAACGCCGAGGTCATATCGCCAGCATAAACCGGAGACTACACTCTGGCCGTTCGCGGCCGCTTTCTTGCAAGACTCCATAACCGAACGCACGCCGGGCACATCGACTCCAACGGGCTTCTCACAGAACACATGCTTTCCCGCGTCGACTGCCGCTTTCAATTGCATCGGTCGAAAGTAAGGCGGAGTCGCAAGAATGACAACGTCGACGTCACTTGCAACTAGATTCTTATAGCAATCCAGTCCGTCAAACATGTGGTCCTTGTCAACGTTAAACCGATCAGGCAGTTGCTTTGAAAGTGATTTCGCGCAAGATTCAATTCGATCGGGAAACGCATCCGCTAAGGCAACCACCGAAGTATTGGAATCGGCATTTGTCGCATTCAACACCGCTCCAGTCCCGCGCCCCCCACAACCAATCAAACCGATTTTCAATTTGTCGTTATCACTATTGTGATAGCCAAAAACTGGCTTAGGAATCATGGAAGAGCCAATAGTACCAACGGCTGCCACCTTGGCAGAAGTCGATATAAACTTGCGGCGATCTGGTTTCGAATTCGACGGCATCTTTTAACTCCGTAAGGCAATAAAATTGCAATAAAATTGCGATAAAATTATTTGGTTTAATGAATATTTACATTCTGCATCACCTGATCATAACCACCACGGATTATCCGATGCAAGTGATTCATCGAACTATGGTTCGCAAAAACAAGAACCTTCCGCAAACTGTTAATTTCTCTACCTCAGTTCGCTAATATAGTCGATGAACTGGCGATCTAACTCCGCTAAACTCTCTCCCAAAATACGCTCAAATTCAGCAATCCGCGTTTCAGGTTCATCACTGACTAAAGCTTTCTTCTCTGACATAAATTGAAGATAGGCGACGTATTGATCTGATTTCTTATTGAACAAAAAATGATTAAACGCCCAGGCCTCCGCATAGGCATCGTCGACCGATTCCGGATTCCGCAAGCGATCATCCGTGGCTAACAACGTTACCAGCGAGTCCTCCGGTCGATTACCAAGGTATTTTCGAAAACGATTCAGTCGAAGCTCGAACACTTTCCCCGGCACCCGCCATCCAGTTTTACTGCGAAAATCGGGCGCCTCGAAAAACATTGCAATCCCCTCATTCAACCACAATGGAGATTCTGCAAATCTTGTCTGCAATCCACGGTTAAACATCAGCTGATGCGTCGCCTCGTGAATAATTGTCGCCACTAAAAAAGTCGAATTTGGATTTTGCAAAACTCGATCAATATTACGACTCGTCAACGGTTGATTAGGATTACGCTGATCCGCGGTCAAATCGTAAAGTGCAATTCTATTTGTCTGAAGATTGTAATAAGCTTCCATGGTTTGCCCGGGGCCCAGCTCCCGATCAACGTATTGCTGATACTGGGCTTTCGAACCAAACACAATTGCTATCAAAGGGTATTGGGGATCGGTCAGCTTAAACTTTTTCTTCTTTTCCCAGAATGTTTCAAATGCCCGATATAAACGGCTCTCGTAGAGCCCGCTGATCCAGCGAGCAAACGCAACCTCGTTTTGATACGCAATGACATAGTGTTTTGTTTCGTAGATTCGAAATCCAGCAGGAAGTTCTTTCAACAATCGCTCTCCGACTGCCTTAAATGACAGTGGCGGGCTCGGCCTTTCACTATCGACGCGCGCTTTTATTTGTTGGGGTTCAACAAACCAAATCTTTCCATCGACCTCTCGAAAATAGAGACTATTATCCCTTGCTTCAATTAATATCTCGCCTTCGAGCTGCACCTCTCTTCCATTGACCAATAACGTCAACGAGTCCGCTGTAACATTGCCGCAAATATTTGCGACCGAAAACAGCGTCATAATTATTAGCCACCGAAGAGCCATCGATCTAACCTCACCTGTAACACTACGAATACTTTCGTTCGCTCAATCTGTGATTAACATTAACCACCCACCAACCCGCTGCAGATATTCCGACAATCACTAACCCCGTGACAATTGTAATCCCCGCCGTCAATTCATTTACTCCAGCATGTAAATCACCCAGCATTTTCCGTGGGACAGTATCCATTCCAGCAGGACGAACAATTTGCGAGGCAGATAATTCACCAAAGCAACACGCAAAGGTAATCATCCAGCACCCGAGTAGTGGTAGCCAATTTGCTCTGATCCCTAGCGAAAGATACCTGGTGAATTTCCCCGCACCTTCGACACGAGCGCTCTCCAATGCGTCTTCTGGTATCTTCCGGAACACAAACCATACTACCAGCGCACCTAGCGGCCAACAAAATATAAAATTGGCTAGCACGGGTGCAAATACTGTGTAATTGAACAACCAAACCAACCACTCAGCATCCACTGAACCAATTACCGAGGCAATCGCGGTGCCCAGCAATGGCCCCGGCACGGCAAACGAACCAGCGAGCGTGACTACAAATAACACTTGAGCCCAACCGAACCTCCGTCCCATCACGCTGCCCCATGTCGCTAAAAATAGAATGATACTCGCCGATGTCATTCCGATGATTGCCGACCAGATAAATTCATCTTGATAGTCAAAACAAGCTTTTCGGATCGCCGAAATACACTGGACTACCGAATAACCTTGCGTTGGCACACCCTCTACTGGACGAACATAAAAACAGGCACGCAAGATTACATTTCCAATTGGGATCAAAAAAGCAACTACAATCAAACCGACACCCGTTAAATTCTTTAAGAATCCACTTCGTTCCGTTCTTACTGCCTGAATGCCTCCCCCCTGATATTCCGTTTGCGTCACCGAAAAAAATATGATCATCGAAAGGGCCACCAAGATGACCATTAAACTCAGGGTCAATCCGTAGCTCACCCCACCGATTCCACTTTCAATATCCGCGCCTCCCGCTGAACTCCCGGTCAACGAATATCCAAGGTAGATTTGTTCGGCCAGAGTACCGATCTGATAAAGATCGGTAACAGCAATCTCCCGCGAACAGGATACGACAACCCACAAAAACGCGAGCAGCCCCAGTGGCCACAGACGAACAATCGTGACCCGCCAAAAAACACGAAGAGACGACGTATCCAGCAGGGCTTGCTCTTCAAAAATGCGTCCTCCCATTGCCAAACCCACCAAAAAAATAATGGCGACCTGTGAGGATGCCGCAAGACCGTGGATCCAACTCGCTGCCCACCATCCAGGAATTAGGGGAACCAGTATTTGGCCCTGCACAGCCGTCAGCCAGCCCAACTTTCCAAAAGCTGCATCCCAAGCACTGACATGAATGAACATCGGAATAAACAAACTGGCAACCGTGCCTAACAGGACAATGGTTGAAACCCAACCTCTCCCCATACAAACCCACGCCGTCAATATTCCGAAGGGGAGGGCGACCCCAAATGAGCAAACACCAAGCCCGAATGTCCGTATCGCCAATAAACGCTCAGTAGGCTCTGATGAGAAAAAAGCCAGGCAAACACCGAACAACGCGGCCAAGCAAAAGACGACAGAGAATACCCTGCGTATCATGTTTATTCGCTTGAAGTTCATGAGACTATTTCAAACTCGCGGAACGCCTCATTCATCGGCATTCTTTTCCAAATTTCTCAAATACTCAACAACCTTCTTTCGATCTTCCGCCACTTTTCTAAGATCTAAATCTAGCTCCAGCATCCGGCCAATCATTTCCATAAATTCTCGGACCTCAGCGAATTCCTGAGAAGCAATCTGAATCGGAGTGGCGCCGTCTCGGTTTTTAACTTCAACATTGGCACCTTTCTCCGCTAACAACTTGACAATTTCAAGCCGCCCCAAAAATGCAGCGCTATGAATCACCGCATTTTTATCGCGCGACATCGCATCAACATTCGCTTGATTGTCAACCAAGAACTTAGCAACTTCGAAATGACCGCCCAGTGCGGCCATGATCAGGGGAGTGGTTCCATCCCCATTGGGTTGATCTAGATTACGCCCCTTCTTTTTCCAATCCTCTAAAAAACGGAGGTCCCCATTTTTAGCCGCCATCCAAATATCCGGTTCTGGCTTTTTCGGACGTCGACGCTCGCCCCAGGAATCTGAAATCACGATGGCTTCACCGGGATCTCGCGTCCATTCAGGCATCCCGTTCTCTATCTCAGCATTAATTTCACTGCGCCTCGTTTTAATAAACTGCTTGACGCCGCGCGTACTGTATCGTTTTACTTGGGCTTCCGAAAGAAACGGGAGAACCAACTCTTCGATTCGATCGACTTCTGCCA
The DNA here is from genome assembly GCA_029979005.1 of Planctomycetota bacterium. Taxonomy (GTDB): domain Bacteria; phylum Planctomycetota; class Planctomycetia; order Pirellulales; family Pirellulaceae; genus Mariniblastus. The sequence continues at coordinate 10,583 of JAPOIJ010000048.1, forward strand.
GCAAGGCATTCTCGTCCCAATACTCTTCCATCAATTTCACCAAAGTCTTGCGATAGCGTTCTCGGGATTCAGGATTTTGATAGAGTCGATGGGAAAGAATTCCCTTGGTCTTTACACAAAGTGGCAGTCTCGGATCGCGGTCGACCATACTGTACTTCTGAAACATGCAGTCGCCGCCCCAGGGAATGAAGTACATTTTATCATCCGCACGGTTAACATAAAAAAAGAAATTATTGCGATTCCCGGAGTATCCATCCCAAAACCCAAGCAAACTCTCTACCGCCCAGAATTGGTAAAACTGTTCCATGGCGACAAGATCTTTTATCGCAGACTCGGCATCAAAGGTTTCAAATGACTTTCCTTCGGGCAATTGCACAGCATCAATTAACTTTTCAATCTGTTTTCGACCATAATCTTTTTTACCAAATTTGCGATCAAAACTTGCTCCCCAATCTTGGTGGAAATCGACAACGGTCCCCTCGTACAGAGTGCCATCCGCGTTCCCGAAACTATTCTCGACAAGCGATTTTTTCGCCGACTCAACATGACTATAAACGCCAAGATCGTTTCCATTCAGCGTGACCTTCGCAAAGGCACACCGCGGTGCAGGCAAACCAGCATTACGAAAAAATGAATATCCCATGTACTGACTGAGCATGGTCGTGTCTTGCTGATTATTATTCAGCGTCAATGTGGATAAGCCACCAACACTTGCCTTTTTATTCTCGTAATCGAGCTTAATTTTAAATGAAGGACGACTGGTGCTCTGCGAACCGATGAAACCTTTCTTTCGAAGACCGACGTTTTTTAATTTCACCCCGTCGATCGTAATATCAGCTTTGACGTACTCATAAGGAGAATCCAGTGCCCCGAACTGACGCTTCGCTCCTAATTCGGTTCTTATATCCCGTGTGACATAACGAATTGACTCCCAATCTTCTGGCTCCACATCGATCTGTATTTCCAGAACCCGATCCGTGGGAAACAAACCATCCACGCTCAGTTTTTGAGCGTCCACAACGCCAGGCATTACCAAGAAAACCACTGAGATGATCGAAAACAGTCGCATCGCATTCATAGCTTCTCATCTCTAAAACAGTGATTGAACAGTGCCCATGATACACTACCAGATAGACGGGATGCGACTGCCCCTCTGGATTGATACAAAGGACTCTCAGTGGATTGATTACCGCATCACCATCACCGGAGAAGCAGGTTCCAGGATAGAAATATCGAAATCTCGATAGGTTTCATTTCAATTCACTGCGATAGAAACGCTTACGCTACTTCCGCATCACTGGAGATGATTCACGCGTTTTTATATCGACCGGCGAATTCACCACCTGCCCCGCACCCGAAGGTGCCAATTTATTTGCAACTGCCGCGGTCTTGCTGTTGGAATCAAAAATGATTTTCTCAGACATTCTCGCGACATATTTAAGATAACTATCGGCTCCCTCAAATCCCTGCGCTTTTTCATCCCACTGGACTTGCTGAAGCACAGGACGGCCAAGATCCATGTCAAAGACGACAATCCCTTTGGTCATTTTCTGCATGATCGTGGATTTGATTTTCTCACTTTTGACCGGCGTCAAGACTTCTGTTTTGAAACGAATGTAAGCTTTATTTTCTTTAACCTTGGCCAGCTCGTAATGAATTCTTGCTTTCAGTTTCTTCGTACCATTTTCATCGTTGGCCGAAAGCACGATTGGTACATTCCATTCGTATCCGACGGGAACTGCTTTTTCAGGCAGCGGGATTGTCACCTTTCCAACCCCGAATACGTCCTGCTTTAAATTTGACTTTCGGTCGATGATGGTACCATTGGGAGCAATGGAAAAAATGGCAAGCGGCTTTCCCACTTCATCTGCTGTTCCAGCATACTCTTGTGGAATCTCTTTATCCGTTTTACTGTCGTAGGAAACGGGTTCTGTGTCCCCCACCTGTTGCCACATTTTCACCGATTCAATGGTGTAGGCAAAGGTAATATTTCCTAACTGATCAACATTGGCAACTTTCCAAAGCTTCACGTTTTCGCTGCGCGATGAAGATTCTTCAACCTCGCCAGCCATTTGAAACTTCGTACTAACAACATGCTCGAAGTTCCAGCGAATCTCTTCACCTTTCTCAAGCTTGTATTCAATCAGATATACTTGGTTTTTGTTAACCTTGTCGGTCGCGCGCTCAATTTGATCGGTTACAGAATTTGGTTTACTTGAGTTTGACTTATCCTGGGCAACTGCCTCCGCAATAAAGCATGGTTCACCCGCTAAAACGATTCCGAAAACCACGGCCATCGCTATCCCAATTTTGATTCGTTTACAGCTCACAAGTGTATCTCCGACCGAAATTGTCTCTTTCGCCAAGCTGGATACTAACGTTTTTTGGATTTCCAAATCAACGTTGATTGTGGTGCAATCCCGCAGATAGCAATGGATTATGGTCGTGGCTGAAATTGGCCATTCCAGCCCAGTTTCTCACGAAGCGTGCTGTAATAGTCATTTCCGGAGATTTCTATCATCTGAAAGACTGATTTTGCTCGAAAAATCACAACGCGATCTTGAGACGTTAGCTGCGATAGCGGGCGCCCATCAAGCACCACACACGTCGAATCATTCGGCTGGCTAACGACAATTTCATAAACTCGATCCGCCGTATCGACCACCGGCCGAACAGTAAGTGTGTGAGGACTGATGGGAGAAATCACAAACGCCTGCAAATTCTTCCTTAAAATAGGCCCTCCTGCCGAGAGACTGTGCGCCGTCGATCCAACCGGCGTGCTGATGATCAGCCCATCGCACATATAGGAGGTAGCATGTTTTTGATCAACAAAAAGATCAATCTTTTGAATGTCAAACGGAGGACCACCAAGAATTGCGACCTCATTAAGTCCGATCTCATCGGCAACCATCTCGTCGCCACGAAACACCTGGCAACGGATCATCAGATGATCAATCAATTCATATTTCTGTTCACCAATAGACTGAAGTGCAGACTTGAGTTGATCCGGGTGAATATCAGCAAGAAAACCCAGCTTACCAAGATTTACGCCCAGCACCGGAATCTGCCGCTCGCCCATCTGCCTCGCCGCCCGAAGGATCGAACCATCTCCACCGAAAACAATTGCAATGTCAGCAGACACATGGGAAAGATCACCTTGATAAGAAAAATCCTCGCCAACGATTTCGACATAAGACTCAATCGCCGGACGCAATCGCTCGACTTCGGCGAGAATCTTTGGTCGCCGATCGCCCGAGCCAAGCAAAAATGATTTTGTTAATTTCTTTGGAGCTTCGGCCATCCACGTTTTCCCAGATTCAATTTAATCCCAGCGTCATTGCAGTTGCTACCGCAAACCAATCGCGTCTATTGGAATTGATTGCAGATTAGCTCGCAACGTGTGGCTTCAGTTGAACATTCTTCGCTGCGGCACGGCACGTCTCGGCAATTCCGTCGGTGTCCAGTTTCAGAGATGCGAGAACTTCCGCTCGAGATTGATGTTCAACGAATTCGTCAGGAATTCCTATCCGACGGACATTACTTGCGTTCAGCCCCATGTCGTTGGCAGCCTCAAGAAACGCACTGCCAAATCCGCCCATGAGATTCGCTTCTTCAACGGTTATTACAAACTTGGAGTTTGAAAGTGTCTGCCGAATCATCTCGTTATCGATCGGTTTCACAAACCTTGCGTTGACAACACCAACATCAAGCCCTTCGGTCTGAAGAATTTCAGCTGCCTCCAACGCGTTTGCGAGGGCGACTCCACAAACAACAATGGTGCCATCCGTTCCGGAGCGAAGCGTCTCAGACTTCCCGAGCTCAATTGGTTTCAATTCCCGAGGGATCTCTGCTGCAGCGGTCTTAGGATATCGAATCGAACACGCGACGTCCTGCGAAAGCGAGAAATCAAGCATGGCTCCAATGTCGTTTGCATCTCCAGGAGCCATCACGATCATATTGGGAAATAACCGCATATAGCCGAAATCAAAAGTCCCGTGGTGCGTTGGCCCGTCATCCGCCGTCAGCCCACCGCGGTCCAACATAAAAGTTACCGGTAATTTCTGCAGGCAAACTTCCTGAAAAACCTGATCAAAGCTGCGTTGCAAGAACGTGCTGTAGATATCAACGATGGGGCGGAGCCCGGTCTTTGCCTGTCCACCGGCAAACGCCACGGCGTGCGATTCGCAAATTCCAACATCAAAAAATCTATCTGGGAACTCCTCGCGAATCGGTTCTAATTTGTTTCCTTGACACATTGCCGCAGTAATCACGGTAACCCGATCATTGTTTCGCATTTGATCAGCGATCGCATCGCGAGCGTGGTTTGTGTAGGCCTTGGCGTTACTCTTCAACTTGGGAACGGGTGTTCCATCTTCAATTGTTTCAAACGGGGCAGGGGTGTGAAAATAGACTGGATCTTCCGCTGCCGGTTTGAACCCATGACCTTTATTGGTGATCACATGGAGCAAAACGGGGCCATCAATCTCCCTCACCATTTTTAGATACTTTTTCATCACGCCGATATCATGCCCGTCAATCGGCCCAAAGTACTTGAAGCCAAGTTCTTCGAACATCATGCCACCATGAAGTCCAGCCTTCACTCCCTCTTTGATTTGAAAGAGCAGACGTTCGGTCGGATCGCCCAGCACCGGAACTTTATTGAGCATGCTGACGACTTCATTTTTCACGCCGGTGTAAAACTTCGTTGAACGCAAACGGTCGAGATAGCTCGCCATTCCCCCAACCCGGGGGCAGATCGACATCTCATTGTCATTCAGAATGACCAGCATTTTACTCTTCAATTCCGCGGCGTTATTGATTGCCTCCATCACAATTCCGGAAGGGAATGCGCCATCACCAATTACAGCCACCGAATAATTATTCTCACCGAGAACGTCAGAACCACTCCTCAAACCGACCACTGTCGAAACACTCGCCCCCGCATGGCCCGTCATGAACAAGTCATAATCACTTTCCGCAGGATTCGGGTACCCCATTAGTCCGCCTTTGGTGCGGATCGTGTGAAATTCGTCAAATCGGCCCGTGATAAGCTTCTGCGGGTAAATCTGATGTCCGGTGTCCCAAACTAAATGATCGTTCAGAAAGTCATAGGTGCTATGCAACGCTAACGTCAATTCAACGACGCCTAGGTTCGACGCAAAATGAGCCGCCCGCATGCTCAGAAGGTTACACAGGGTATCTCGAATCTCAGCGGCAACCTGATTCAACTCCGCAAGATTCATTTGGTGAAGCTGCATCGGTGATTGAATTGTCGGTAGTATCTTCGTCATCGTTACTGAGTCCTGTTAACCACAAAGTTTGCAAGTAACTCTAAAGCTTTGGCACCCTCGCCGAAAGGCGTTAACGCATCAATTGCATCCTCAATCATCTGGCGGGCCCGATCCTCACTGGCAGACTCACCCAATACCGCGGGATAGGTCTGCTTGCCTAGTGCGGCGTCCTTCCCAATCTTCTTTCCCATTTTGGCTTGCGATCCCCGAAGATCCAACAGATCATCTACGATTTGGAAGGCTAAACCGAGATTTTCACCGTATTTAATTAAGCTATTTCGCAATTCAGCGTCCGCGGATGCCGTTAGCGCCCCCATTTCAAGCGAGACCGTCAACAAAGCACCTGTCTTTCGACGGTGAATGTGCTCGAGCGATCGAACATCCGCAGCAGCAAACTGAAGATTCAAATCGTCTGCTTGCCCGCCTACTAGTCTAGTTGGACCCGAAGCTAATGCCAGCTTCTCAATACACTGAACCGCAATTTCAGGTGGTTGGATGTCGCGGGAAAGAATCCCAAATGCCATCGGAATGAGAGAGTCTCCGGCTAATATCGCCGTCGCCTCTCCAAACTTGACATGGCATGTTGGACGCCCGCGACGCAATTCATCATCATCCATCGCCGGTAGATCATCGTGAATCAATGAATAGTTGTGGATCATCTCAACGGCACACGCGGCAGGCATTGCGTTACTGAGATCACCGCCGCACATTTTTGCCGCGGTCAAAACGAGCAACGGTCGGATCCGCTTCCCGGGCGCGAGCAGGCAATAACGAATCGCCTCACGTAAATGGTCTGGACAATCGCCATCGAGCTCGGAATAGATATCCAATTGAGAATCTATTCGGTCTCGAAAGGACTCAATTTCTGGCGGGAACAAGGTCGTATCCGAAGCAGTCATCCACAGGGTTCCAGACGGGGAATTTAAGATTTGAATGAACGAGTAAACAAGGAGATCCTGCCTCGGGTTAACCGTTATTCGTTGTCATTTCTAACCAATTTTAGAACAAACTATCGTGATCGTCCACGTCCTCAGAATCACCATTAGCGTCGTATTCTTCGGTATTTCCACCAGCAGCGGTTGCCCGAGCGTCTCGACGTGTCCCCGTACGCAACTGCTCTGAAGAAGTATTGTCGAAGGAGGCCGTGATCAGGTTTCCCTCTTCATCGAGATCGACTAACAATTCGATACGTTGCTGCACCGCGTTTAAGGCCGAGTAACAAGCCTTCAGGCTATTGATCCCCAACTCATATTTCTCGAGCGAATCACCTAAGCTCAAGTTACCGGCTTCCAACTCGCCAACAACCAATCTTAGTTGCTCCAACGATGCCTCAAAAGGAACTTCCTTTGACGCACTCTTTGCTGTTTTCTTTTTCGCCAAAACAACCCTTTTATTACTTCTTGTTAGCTTGCACTAAATTGTTCCCGACTCGCGTCAGTTTATCACCGATCACTCGAAAATCACAGACTCCCAACTCTTCGAAAAACTCACTCATTCTCGGTACCCGATCGGTATTCCTGCGTTTCAGAATCCTCGAGCTCAGTCGTAATCGAGTCGACGGTACTTTCAATTGCCCCGCCTGCCAAACGCGTGAATACCCGATCGCCCGTTTCCAAGGTGGCGGGATCACGGATTAGCTTCCCCTTTGTATCCATCGTCAAACTGTAGCCCCGTGAAAGTACAGACAATGGACTAATCGCCTCCAACCGTGCGGCCATCGAACCAAGCTCTCGTTCCGCATCCGCCAAATGCCCACGAACTGAACGTGCCATCGAATTTTCGAGAAAATCAAGCTCCATCGCCGACTCACGCAAACGTTCGAGCGGTTGAGTTAACACAGGGCGCGAACCCCATACTGCTAAATCGCGACGCGCCTGATCGAGTCTTCTCAGTATCAGTTTTGTCATTCGGTCCGACGCAGCATCGAGCCCGCCAGTTACTTCATCAAATTGAGGCACCAGCCGCTCAGCTGCTTCACTCGGAGTCAACGCACGGACATCTGCAACCAGATCGGCGAGCGTTACATCGATCTCATGCCCAACGCCCGAGATAACGGGAATTTCGCTTTGATAAATTGCACGCACAACAACTTCTTCGTTAAAACTCCACAGGTCTTCGACACTACCACCGCCCCGCGTGACAGCAAGGACTTCTACCTTCTCCGTCATTCGGTTACAAACTCTAATCGCCTCGGCAATTTCCTCAGCTGCCCCCGGCCCTTGAACTTTCACAGGTACAACTGTAACTCGCATGCGCGGCCACCGCCGAGTCAGCACCTGTAAAAAATCCCGCACCGCGGCACTTGTTGGACTGGTGATCACACAAATGTGCCTCGGGATAGAAGGGAGTTCTTTTTTTACCGTCGGATCAAACAACCCCTCTGCAGCAAGCTTTTCGTGGAGCTGACGAAATGCCAACTCCAAGGTTCCGATTCCTTGAGGTCGAATTCCACGAATGATGATTTGATAGGTTCCACGCTGAGCATAAACGTCAATTCCACCGCGACACTCTACTGCCAGACCGTTGGTGAGATCAAACTTCAATTTCGCAGCGTCACTTCTCCAAATTATCCCATTGATTGACGACTTCTCATCCTTCAACGTGAGGTAAATGTGTCCTGAACGAGCTTTCGTCATTCCCGAGATCTCACCGGACACCAAGACCGATTGAAATTCATCATTCAATCGCCGCTTGATCGCTTGCGTTAACTCGGAAACTGTCTGGACTTTATTCGAGGAATTTCTAGAGGACAACGACGCCACCAATTTGATGAAATGATCTGACCCTCGAATTGTGCCATATTTATCAGCCCAATCGAACCCGCCTGACTCATCCCCGAACCCAGCGGCCACATCCGCTGATTTAACTCATTTATGCAGACTAGCCCGTTTAGATTGAAACAGATCTCACCGCCACAACGTTTTATTTAGACGGCTCACTCTCAGCAGCCCAAATTTACCAGCACCGCTTAAAAACGCATATTTCTGGCAATAAGGTTAGGTGATTCCACGCCTAGGCTGATTGTCAATTCGTGAACTTAACGCCATAATTAAGTGCTTCAATCAATCCAAACTTTGGGTAAGCTGAGGCTCACAATGCAAGATAAAATCCGCCACACTGCAATCACGTTTGATGATGTTCTTATCGAGCCCCGCTACAGCGAAGTTGTCCCCTCAGAAGTGGATACCGCAACTCGTTTGACCAAGCGAATTGGTATCAAAATACCTTTGATCAGTTCGCCCATGGATACGGTTACCGAGAGTTCCATGGCCATCGGTTTAGCCAAAGTAGGTGGCCTTGGCGTAATCCATAAAAACATGGCCCCCGAAGCCCAGGCCGAGGAAGTCTATAAGGTAAAGCGATCTGCGAACGGAATTATTGTCGACCCCGTCACTCTCCCACCGGAAGCCAGCGTGGGTTACGCAAAAGAAATCATGGCTCAAAACAATGTTTCTGGTGTGCCGATCGTGCATGCTGACGGAACGCTAGCGGGAATTTTGACTCGCCGTGATCTAAAATTCCTTGAAAGCACCGAAGTTGCCGTTTCCGAGGTAATGACCTCCGAACATTTGGTAACAGCGACGGGGAATGTAACGCTTGAGGAAGCTGAGAAAGTTTTAACGGCAAAAAAGGTGGAGAAGCTTTTACTGATTGACGAAGATAAGAAACTAAAGGGACTTATTACGATCCGTGATATCGACATCATGCGTCAATTCCCCAACGCTTGCAAAGACAAGCAGGGGCGTTTGCGAGTCGGTGCTGCGATCGGTGTGCACGATCTTGATCGGGCACAGCGACTCATCGACAAGGATGTTGATGTTTTGATCGTTGATAGTGCCCACGGTCACTCGAAAAATGTAATTGACACTGTTCGAGCGATCAAAGAACGATGGGACATCGACGTCATTGCTGGAAATGTTGCCACGACCGAAGGTTGTGAAGCGTTGATAAAAGCGGGAGCCGATGCCGTCAAAGTTGGAATTGGACCTGGGTCGATTTGTACGACTCGCGTTGTCAGTGGAATTGGAGTTCCACAGATTACGGCGATCTACGAAGCGGCAAAGGTAGGTGACAAACACAACATACCGATCATTGCCGATGGAGGAGTTCGCTACTCCGGCGACATCACGAAAGCAATTGCTGCTGGTGCGAGCGTTGTAATGATCGGAGGACTGTTTGCCGGGTTGGCCGAAAGCCCGGGCCGAACGATTCTTTACCAGGGACGCTCTTTCAAAGCGTACCGGGGAATGGGATCCATAGGTGCGATGGTCAAAGGATCAAGTGAACGCTACCGACAATCCGAAAGCGGACCGGGCAAACTGGTTCCCGAGGGGGTTGAAGGACGCGTACCGTTTAAGGGGGCGTTAAGCGATTTCGTTTACCAATTGGTAGGCGGATTGCGTGCCGGCATGGGGTATTGTGGCACGCAAACCATCGACCAACTACGTACCGATGCACGATTTATTCAGGTATCAGCTGCGAGTGTTAGAGAAAGCCACCCTCATGATATTGCAATTACTCAAGAAGCTCCGAACTACTCTTCGGAAGCACCCTCAGGCGAATCTCACTGACGTACTCCGCGGGCACCATGACACTGGTATGCTCCGCTGCCTTTTCACTTCCACCGACCGTCATTTTAAAATAACCAGCGCACGATCCGTTCATCGAGCTTCCACACTCGGTATTTTTGCCGCGATTACCTGCCTCTTTCCAGCTCAAACGGCCTTGGCTCAACAGTTCCAAAGGCCCGTTTTACCAGGCGAAGCTACACAAAACGGCACGGTGTACGGAATGACTCCGTCGAACCGGCTCGGAAACGCGGCTTATCCGCAGGTTGCCGAACCAACATTCGCCCAGCCAGCGGTAACCACGGCGTCAATTCCTGCCACCAACTCATCGTCGGGAACGATCTCGAAATCGCAAAGTGACTCCAGACAGGCCAGCTACAACACGTTTGCACCCCCGGTTCACATCCAGCCGAGCTCGACGGCGGCAGCGCCAGTTCAAGTTCAGTATCGGAAATTCAGCGACCAAACCGAACTCACTGGGCAGTACAACACCGCAACTCCTCCAAGACGCCCCGCAGTCGACTCGATTTACAAGGCTCCGATTCAGTCGCTGAAGACCAGTGTAAATAACGGGCAAAGCACTTCTCAGCGGATGTTAATCGCGAAATCCTCTCCAACACCATCCTCGCGCACCGAAGTTCAGCGACGACGCCCCAGCACAGCAGCGTCACAAAAGCCACCACGCGAGAATGCGATCGCCAAGTTCCAAAATCAAATCACTAATTTCCTATATACGCCGGCGGTACCCTCTCAGCGTCTCAATAACAGACCGTCTTCTAATTCTAGGTCAGCTCGCTCATCTCAATCTACACGATCAAATGGAAGATCAGCTCCTCGTCGTTCGTCGACTTACAGCACCGCGACGTCACAACCTCGTCGCGCCAGCTCAGCGCAACAGAGATATACTAATGATCGAGGGGTTCAGCATGCCTACTCAAGAGAGAACTCTGCTAATCTCTCGACGTCGGTCCAGAATGCGGTGCAGCAAGTAACCATGGTTGCACCAACTCAAGATCCATTTAACGATGAATCAGTCGAACTACCACCTTCGGAGCGCATTGTTGTCGAGCAAACCCTGGGTAGATTTGAGCCAGGCCTAGAGTCAGACGCTGGATTCCAGCAGGCAGAAGCCGCAACGCCAAAGCCCGACCCATCAACAATGTCACAAATCTCTGTACTCAACCGGGGGAACACACCAATTTCCTCCTCAAGTGCAACGCAAGACAATCAAGAAGGCGGAGGGTTTAAGAAACCAACACAAGATCCAGCCATTGAAGAACTCCCCGCTCCAAACCCGGATTTCGACTTTGGAGGTAATCAACGACCTTCGACTTCATCATTTCAAAACTGTGATGAATTTCGGGCCGAGTTACTCGAAGGATCGATCAAAGACATTGCGTTGGATTTAAGTCCGCTTCCTGGACGTAACCGGTCTCTCTACCAAACCGAGTCGAGGGATTGGATTGATCGAGATGGTAACGTCGTTGCGACGGGAACGATGATTGATCTCCGACGTGGATACGTGATCATTGAATCTGAGCAGGGAACTGAAAAAATCCCCTATGCAAAATTGAGTGATGCTGACTGGGCGACCATCTCGCAATTCTGGCAAATTCCAGAACTGTGCAGTGCCGGCAATCAAGGAAGTGCGGCACGCAACTGGTTGCCACAAACCTACGCTTGGCAAGCGTCTGCACTCTGCCATAAACCGCTTTACTTTGAAAACGTACAGCTCGAACGTTACGGACACTCCCACGGCCCGCTTCGCCAGCCAATTCATTCGGTGGCTCACTTCTTTGTAAGCTTGGTTACGGTTCCTTATCAAACCGGAATCCACCCCGTGAACGAGTGCCAGTATGCACTTGGATTTTACCGCCCCGGCGATTGTGCTCCCTGGCTCAAAGACCCAATCCCTTTCAGTCTTAACGGAGCGGTTCGCCAGGCCCTCGTCACCACGGGAGTCGCTGTTATCCCATAAACGATTCCTACCAGGCTCACTCGTGAACTTTCCAAACGAGTATTTAAGCCGGATTTACCGCGCATTCCTCTCGCCACGATTTTCCCACAACAATTTCTGTTTGTGGAACAAAACTGGCCATTAGAGGGCGATTGGACAGACCGCAGGACTCATCCCCTGCGGTCTTTTTTTCAAAATTAATCTAATTTTCCCGGTGGAAGGGCGAATAGCTTGGCAAATACGCGGATACAGCGCACGAACCCAGCAGAGGCTTATATAGGGCTCCCCCATCGTGTCCGCTGATACACAGTTAAACAACCACATCATTCGCGGGAAAAACTTATATTCATCGATTAAAATTGGGTTGAGGAAATAGAGTTTCGCGATACACCGTAAACTTGTCGCATTTTGTCCCTCCGTTAACATGGAGGGGAACACCTGTAACTTCTCGAATCAAACTCCGAGTCGAATCATGCAAATTCTAAAAAACTACTTCCGAACTATTTCCATGTGTCTCGCAATCAGCGCAAGTCTTTTTGCTGGTGGGCTCAATGCCAAGGCACAGACTGACGAAGTGATGGCTCAGGAAAAGGAAGAGGTTCAAAAGTTTTTTGAGCAGGCACATGAAGCGCTCGATGACGCATTAAACCTTTTCGATGACGCGGAGACGCGTCCCGAAGAAGACGACCTTAGATTCTATGATTTTCTTAGTCGAACAAAAGAGTCACAAACCCGGAAAGTCGAAGCATATCTAGATGTCGCTGGAGAGGCGCTTGGGATCTCAAGCATTAGTAATCGACGTCAGCTAATTCTCGATCTTCGAGAGTCAATCACAGAAAATCAAAGGAATATTTCGACCTATAAACGAAAGCGAATTTCTGCTCCGGTAACCACATTCAATCCACTGGGAGTTACCAAATCCGGCTACGACAAAAAGATTGAAGTGGCCAAAGACGCAATCGCTCAAGCAGAAAACTCCATTGAGGTTGAGAAAGAGAATTTCATCAAAGACCTCAACCGCATCGGCATGGATCTAGATTCTGAGAGCATCGATAATCTTTTAGAATCAATTACCGGAGATGAATTTGTACGTGTCTCAATCATCTTCAATAATGCGAAAACATTTGCTGGAGAACTTGAAAGACTCACTAACGAAACCGGCGAAGATCTCGAGGCTGCTAAGAAGTACTACGGAGTCTATCTGATGCTCTTAAAAACGGTCTCACGCCTTCAAGAGCAGTTTGTCGAAAGCGTGGATAACGAGTACTATCCGAAACTGGATGAGTTCGCTGCAAAAGCTAGAAAAAACATCAAAGAGGCAAAACGGGCAATCGCCGCAGGTGGTGACGAAACCGTCCTTCGAAATAATATCGCAAGCAACCAACTGACTTACGATGCCGCGATGTTTTATAAGGAAGGCCTTGCTCATCAAAAACATCAAATGATGATGGCTAACCTCGAGTGCAAAAAAAACATCCTCACCGCAGCTAACACCTACAAGACGGTGGCGTTGAGTAAAGATGTCGCAGCGCTCATGGCGGTCAGCCGTCGAGCTTTTGATGCGATCTCCGGGCTTTCCGTACCCGATCTCCGACCATTCGAAAACGAGCGGATGAAAGATGCCTTTAGTCAATTGACCCGCGAACTGCGGAAGTAAAATCTGCAGAAGCGGCTCGAATTGAATAGGTTAACCTTTTTACTTAGTAGGGGCGGGAGAGATCCACAACGGGAAGCTTGTCGCGGACTAGCCGCCCAGCCTTCTCCAAATCAACTTCGGATAGCTCATCAACCCCCTGAACCAGTTCAGAGAGAATTTCCTGCTGGACATTGCCCCGTGTCATCGCTGAAGCGTAGGGTAAAAGATGGAACATGACCATCGAATATCGCGGCACAAATCGATCCGGAAAACGCCGTTCGAGCTCAAATCCTAATTCTTTTTTCAATTGAAACTTTGAATCCGTCACGCTCTCTCTCATCGTCACATAGTTCTCAAGTGCCATATCCGCAATCGCGTTTGCATTGGGGCGGCGGATGCGATCAAACTCCGGCAACACAACGCTCCAGTCATCGTTATGCTTATCGAGCAACCTGATCAATTCAGAACAATCTTCAAACCCAGAATTCATTCCCTGCCCGTGGAATGGTACGATCGCGTGAGAAGCATCCCCTAAAATCAGTGCTTTATCCTGATAGTACCACTTTGAGCAACGAACCGTCCCCAACCGTCCTTGGGCGTTTGCGAAAAAATCAGATTCGAGGTCTGGAATCAGCCGTTTTGCAGACGGGAACTCTGCTTCAAAAAACGCATTAAGCTGATCGGCATTCTCTAGTTTTTCAAAACTTATTTCGCCTTGTTTAGGCATAAAAAGAGTAACGGTGAAACTGCCGTCCTGGTTGGGAAGTGCGATTAACATATAACCGCCGCGCGGCCAAATATGTAAAGCTTCCGGCTCAACCTGATAGCCTCCCGCCTCAGAATTTAGTGGCGGAATCTCCAGTTCTTTATAATCATGATCTAAAAACTCGACACTACACTCGCCACCATTCACCGCTAACAATGCGTCACGAGTGGGTGAACCAGCTCCATCCGCCCCAATCAGTAAATCAAACGAACGCCGATAAGAATGGTCATTTTTCAAATCGACAATCGCCAACTCACCCATTTCGAAATCGACCTGGTCGACAGACTGATTAAACAAGATCTCAACCGGCTCAGCTTCCTCCGCCGCCGACATCATCAAGCAATTCAGGTCGCGGCGAGAAACGGAATAAATCAATTCTTCTTCTCGTTGCCCATACGAAGAAAACTCCTCGCCTCCACCGCTTAAATGTAAAGCACGACCTCGCATTGGAATAAGTAATTTACGAACATCATCGATCAATCCGGCTTGTTCAAGCGCATGGATTCCGCGAGAAGAAAGAGCGAGGTTAATCGAGCGACCACTGTCGACCTCGACTCCGCGCATGTCGGGTCTTCGTTCAAATATCGCCACTTCATAACCACGACGCCCGAGCAGAACCGAGAGCAGAGAACCTACTAAACCTGCTCCGGAGATTAGGATCTTTTGGGGCTTACTCACAGTTCTTTTATCCCTAAAAACAAAAACTTCAAATCTAAAATCCGCAATCGGTAAACTTACCGAATCTTTCGAATCTAATTTTGCAGGCAGCTAACCAGCAAATCGACAAATTTCCAAATCTCTTCGTAGCGATTATACAGCGGCGTTGGCGCCGCCCGAATGACGTTCGGTTCACGCCAATCCGTTCGCGCTCCTTTTCCTTCCAGTGACTCGTAGACGCTCCGACCTTCGATGCCCTCTAACTTGACTTCCAGAGACAACTGGCATCCCGACACCTCAGACGGGGCAATCGCCTGTACCTGATCGCCTAATCGAGCTTCAAGGCATCGACGAAAAAATGCTCCCTGAGTATTCGACTTTTCAACCAACACTCCCATCCCACCCGATTCGCTAAACACATCCAGCGAGGCTCGAATGGCTGCCAACGAAAGGATCGGCGGATTACTCAACTGCCATCCTTCGGCCGTTGGAATGGGATTAAAATCTCCCGTCATTTGAAAACGCGTCGCCTTGTCGTGCCCCCACCAACCCGCCAAGCGAGGCAAAGAAGTATTGCGGGCATGCCGTTCATGCACAAAACAACCCGCAAGAGATCCCGGCCCGGAATTCAAATACTTATAGGTACACCAACAGGCAAAATCGACGTCCCAGTCATGAAGCTCCATCGCGACATTCCCAACGGCGTGAGCCAAATCAAACCCGATCACAACCTGATTTCGCTTGGCACACTGAGCAATCGCCTTCATATCCAGCACCTGCCCCGTGTAGTATTGAACGCCGGGAAGCAAAATCAATGCAAGAGAATCGGCATGCTCATCAATCATTTCGCAAATTGTATCGGTCTCGAGCAATCCACGCTCACCCGGTTGGACTTCAAGCAATGATTCACATGCTGAAAATCCATGCAATTGAATTTGCGATTCCACGGCATTTTTATCTGATGGAAATGCGTGAGCCTCAATTAATATCTTGGAACGCCCCTGCGTCGGACGATAGAAGGTAGCCATCATTAAATGAAGATTGACAGTCAGGGTATTCATCACAATGACTTCCGACGCCATTGCACCCACCAATTCCGCCATCGGTTTTGCAAGACACTCGTGGTAGGAAGCCCAATTTGGCGCTCCCGAAAAATGCCCCCTCACTCCCAAGCTTGCCCATCGACTTAACTCCTCCTGAACATAGTCCGATGTGCGTTTCGGGACGAGGCCAAGTGAATTTCCAACAAAATACAGATCTTCGACTGAGTCGACGTGCGGAATATGAAACTGGCTCCGGAATTCAGCAAGTGAATCGGTTCGATCTAATTCTCGGGCTTCTTCCAGCAATGTCTTTGAGTCAACCATAGCAGTCATCATTCATCCGATTCACAATTAGCAAAAAGCCCAGTCAACAAGCCTTAACTGACCGCGCTTGCAGGAAATATCACAGGCCGAGATGGCGCTGCATCGCTTCCAAACGCCGGCACCTGCAAGTTTAAACCGTAAAGCCCATCATTTATTTCATCAGCCACAAAAATCATCTCGGTAATTGTCTTTTCCTGCCACGTATCTTCGGACAATTCATGAGTTCTCTCCGCCACATTCCAGAAAATATGATGATTCGTCAACAATCCATCATCGTTCATCCGATCGACTGAAGGGAAGTCAACCAATAAATGGCGAATACCAATTTCATTGATTAGATCGCAAGCGTCGACGGTGAAAAATGGCGGTTGACTTTCTGTCGTGTAAGCCCGAGCACACTTGTCATTCGAATTGGGGAGTGTGCGAACAATTAAAGCCGAAGGCTTCAACTGTTCAATCACACCCACTTCCGCAATCGCTTTTTCAAGCATCTCTCGGGTAACGACCCAATTCTCCGGTTCAAGTACTGGGCGATAAACGTCCGCAGTGTCTTTCGCCAATTTGGGCTCAACCGTAACTACAAAAGCCAATGACAAGAGGTCGAGTGCTGCGTGGCCGACCCAGATATCCTGATTGACGATATGCCCCACTGTTTCTGTATGGGTACCATTACAATGCGGTATCATTTCTAGACTGTCAACGTTACAACTCCCGCCGGCTCGTGTATCACCTGTAAAACCACCCAGTTTCAGGACCTCGTTGGAAGCTTTCTCGGTTCCAAAATGATTGGGCTGAAGTCCTTCGAAGTCTAGTAGAATCGCAAGAGATTTCGCTTCAGCAACCAAGCAAACGTACTCAACATCTTGATGTTTAAAACTGACTTGCATGATTCACCTGTTGTAGAATTTGTCCCAATTAGAAGGGGTTCCGCAGTAGACTCAAGGGGGGCCTGATGTAAACTCGTGGACATTCATTTAAAGTAACATTTCTAGCCGGAACGTTCCATTTCTTAGAAAAGAAAACCATGATCACAGTCATCGCCTCAATCGAGCTTAAACCAAATAGTAAATCCCAATTCCTGAAACACTTTCTTGAAATTGTCCCCGCAGTTCATCAGGAAGCCGGGTGCCTTGAGTATTACCCGGCCATTGACATCGATTCAGGAATTACCAGCCAAGCAAAGAATGAAAACGCCGTAACCGTCCTTGAAAAATGGGACTCAATCGAATCGTTGCGTGATCATTTGGTTGCACCTCACATGAATGCCTACCGTGAAAAAATTAAAGATTTAGTAAGCTCTGTTTCCCTCAAAATACTCCAGCCCGTGACAGATTCTTAGTCACGTTTTGTTGGTCATTTCTTTATTCAATCCAGTTTTGCTGGTAGGATAACTTGCTTAACTAGACAACTTGGGGATATCTGATGCCGAAAATAAACTCTGCCACATTATCTTTGACTAAAATCCGCACAAGCCAATTGGTTCTTTTATTAGTGGCGATTACTTCGCTAAGCCTTAATAGTGAGTGCCAAGCACAACGAGCATCGAAGCCAATTTTTAAAATCAAAGTTGACGCTGGAAAAATTGCCCGTTCCAACGATATTGTCAGAACTCTCCTATGGCTGGAAAACAACCAACCACGTGCTGTAGCTTTAGTCGACAACGTGAACAATGATCTCATTGGCCAAATTTCGCCACCGAACTATTCCGACGTTCTGGCATACGCTGACCAATCAGCGGCCGCCGGCAACAAAAAATTAGTCGAATTGACTTTCGTTCTCCCCAGTCTTGCTGCAGGCGAGTCAATCACGCTGACCGGCAAAGAATCTGAACATGATACTCCCAACAAGTACCAGTGGCACGACGACGGATCAACCCGCGCCGAATTACAACATGATGGCAATCCAGTCATGGCCTACATGTACGAAGAAGTTGACAACGGCTCACCGGAAAGACGGAAAGCCACCTATAAAGTTTTCCACCACGTCTATTCACCGAACGGAGACCGGCTACTCACAAAAGGTCCCGGCGGACTTTTCCCACATCATCGCGGGATCTTCTTTGGCTTCAATCGGATTTCTTACGGTAATGATCAAAAGGCGGATGTCTGGCATTGCAACAAAGGCGAATCTCAAATCAATCGAAAACTCGTGACCACTTCCAACCCGGTCTTTGGACAATCTCGCAGCCTGATTGATTGGAACGGAAGAGACGGTCAACCATTTGCAAAAGAAAGTCGCGAACTAACAGCCATTAAATTGAAAAACGCAACAGTCATCGACTTCCGAACAAGCCTCGCGTCACTTGTCGAACAACTAAAACTCGACGGCGACCCGCAACACGCAGGCGTCCAATTTCGCGCGTCCCAGTTGGTTCCTGATAAAACAAAACAGCTGACCTATTACAATCGGCCCGACGGACAGGGAGTACCGGGAAAATTCCGGAATTGGTCAAACAAGAAAAACGAAAGCGACATCAACAAATCTCACATCAACCTTCCCTTTCTCGCCATGACTATTGCCATCCCCGACTCAACGACGGAAGGTAAAAAATCAGGAAACTCCGTCTACACGATTGCTTACCTCAGTGATGATGCGAACCCTAAACCTAGTCGATTCAGCGAGCGTGACTACGGGCGGTTCGGATCATATTTCCAAACCACGGTTGCCCCTGAGGCTCCACTGAGCGTGCGTTATCGATACTGGATCATCGACGGCGCCTCCGACAACCAAACCCTTAAACATCTCAGCGACCAATTTGCAAACCCAGTGAAAGTCGAGGTCTTAAAATAGCTTTCTATGGAATCCACGGTCACAATACCGCTTCTTAAAGACCACCATTCCCATCCGCTCTTTTATTCTGCTTTTAACCATGCAATCTCTCTGAACTCCGTCGAAAACAAACAGGTGGCTGACGATTTACTCGGCCAGTCGTTTGAACATCGCAACGGCAGTTTAACGGTTGCTCATGGCTGGCGTAGCAATCACTACCGCTGGTCTCAAGCAGAGATTGAATCGATGCCCCCATTAGCGATCTTCAATGTCTCCCTCCACTCGTTGATCATCAATCGCGGCGGAATGGATTGCTTACGGACAAGATATGGCAACATCGTTGACCAATTAGCCGACCCGGAATGGTACGAAAACAACCTGCGCGTTGTTTTAAATTGGTTCGCCAATCTCTATGCATCTCGAGAAAACCTTTCCCGGTTCTTTTTGGAATTGAGAGACCTTGGGATTCACTACGTCGAAGAGATGCTACTCGTTGACGAAAACGAAATACAAGTCTTTCAGGATTGCAAACTCCTTGACCGAACTCGTTTCTGGTCTGCCCCCGATACGTTTCAATCACTATCTCCCCAGGCAAAGACACAGGTGCATGGCCTCAAATTATTTACCGATGGAGCAATTGGCTCGGAATCAGCGGCCCTCAATCGCCCTTTCCAGGGTGGTAACGGCACGAATCGGGGGATGCTGATTTACACCGAATCCGAACTCGCTCAAACCATTGACCAATGCCTGGAAACAGAAAAATCTCTCGCAATTCACGCCATTGGTGATCGTGCTATTGAGCAAACTATCTCCACGTTAAAAAAACTGACGCCGCGTTTGTCACGTGCTCCCGAAATTAGAATTGAACACGCCCAATTAATTACCGAGCAACAAGCAAGCGTGGCTATCGATCTCGGTATTAAACTTTGCATGCAGCCGAACTTCAGTAGCGACTCCACCAACTATGCCGACAGACTCGACTCTGGCTATTGCACCGGAAACAATCCATTTAGGATGTTAATTGATCAAGTCGGTTACACTCCCGGAGAAAACCTCTTGCTTGGCAGCGATGGCATGCCCCATGGAATTAAATCCGCTGCAAAAAACTCATTTTTCCCTGACTTTCCATCGCAACGAATCTCGCTCTCCGAATTCACCGCTGCGTATTGCCTCGATGACTTTTCAATGGGAGCTATCCGATTAAAAGTCGACGAATCGTCCAATACAATTGATTACGAGATGCTTCCTCCCTCCGATGTATAAACGGACAATCGGGAAATCCGATGTCGACAACGTGGAAAGCGAACGGTTTCGAGGAACCAATATTTAGGCTGATACGTCGCCTAGCAAAGCGTGAATCAAACTGTTAGTTTCTTCGCGCTTTTTCAAGCGCATCTGTTTACGCATGTCGCGATCTCGAAAAACAGCCACCTCTTCAGCAGACTGCGGCTCAACGGCGGGGACGGGCGGTGGCTTGCCCTCGTCATCGAGGGCGACAAAAATCAAAAAAAAAAA
>JAPOIJ010000193.1 GCA_029979005.1 Planctomycetota bacterium
AGGAAAAAGCAAACCCCTCCAGCGGTGTTCCGTCAATCGGTAGCTGAACTATCAAAGATTTTAGCTTATTTCGCCTCGGCCGATTTCCCAACCTCGGCGACCCAAATCGAAACACCAATTCAGGGCATGCAAGGGACAGCGATTTCAGGTCGAGTCGGTTTGATTCCAATTATGCGGGCGGGGATCTCCATGGTTGAGCCTGTGTTAGGTTTGATTCCCGAAGCGGAGGTTTGGCATTTGGGGCTTTACCGAGATGAACAGACAGCAATGCCCGTGCATTATTACAGCAAATTACCGGCTTCAGCTCCGGTGGACGTTGCGCTGGTTTTAGATCCGATGCTTGCCACGGGGGGATCTGCGACACTTGCATGTGAGCAAATGCGGGACTGGGGCGTTTCCAATATTAAACTTCTGTCAATTATTGCCGCACCTGAAGGCATCCAGAAAGTTAACGAAGAGTTTCCAAACGTCGAAATTCATGCCTGTGTTATCGACCAAGCGCTAAATGACGACAATTTTATTGTGCCGGGGCTTGGGGATGCTGGTGACCGGATTTTTAATACATTGCATTGAATCTGAATTTTCGAGGGATTATTTTCCCTTCGATTGAGTCAACCGGTCATTCTGGTTTTCGTAATCGCCGATGAAACTGTTAAGATGAAGGCGTTCAGTGGTTGAGATTTTGGCGGACTTCGAGATATGAAACTCCAGGCTTTAGGGTGTCCGAGTTGTCAACAACCGTTCCAGGTTGCGGAAACGCAAGCGGGGCAGGTGGTTGCCTGCCCATCGTGCGCGCAGCCGATCGAAATTCCCGCTGACATTTTTGCTGAGCCGCAAGAGGTTGCTCAGCCACAGCAGGTTCAAACCTGTGGCACTTGTTCGGGGCAGTTTGGCATTACTCCCGATATGTTTGGGCAGACAGTCGGTTGTCCTCACTGCCAAGCTACCGTTGAAATTGGGTTCGATGGCAGTGAAAAAGCAGCTGTTCCAGCGCCTCCTGAACCTGATTTTAAAATTAAGAGCAAAAAGACTCGTTGGAAGTCGAGTTCCAAGGTTAAGTCCTCAAAGGCGAAGTATCGAAAAAAGGTTTCGAAAATAAAGCCAATTGAGCGAGGTGCTGAAGCCGAGGATTCGCCGGTGGAAAGTCAGCGTCGAGCGGAACCCGGGAAACTGCCTGACAAAAATGTTCCCTCGCCACCAAGAAAATCCAGCAAGGAGAATGGCAACGCAACCGTTGGAAGTTCTGACTTAGTTCCACCCAAAAAGAAACGCGTCGCGAAAACCCATTCGGTCGATCTTGATCGCAGCGAACCGCCTTCAAAAGAGTATGTAGATAAAAATGTCTCGACGGTTGCTGATACTGTAACAAATGAACACCTTGGAGCGGAACTTGATGGACTGACGTCCGAGGCGGATATGCAGGGTGGCGCGGTGCCGCTGGATACCTCGCCAGTGGTTGCCGTATTGGAGAAAGAAGATACGCGAGTATCAATCGAGCATTTGCTTCCGCCGCGATTCGATGTCCTTGATCCTTCGCGGTTGAAAATGAGTCGCGAAGAAAGTGAGTTTAAGGTTTTACTGCCGGATGGTGATGGTGGAACAAAGCAAGTTGACAATCGAGTCGTTCGGGTTAGCCATGCTGGCGAGCAGGTATCGTTGGTCGCGAGTAGCGACAAGGAAAAGAGTCGTCGGCGAATGATCCAAAATGTTATCGCAATCTTAATCGGCGTTCTAATTTTAGCCGGTGCATTCTGGTTGCTTGGCTAAGATTTCAAAGGCAAGCGGTTTGAGCGTTGCTGATCTCGATGGCGTTCTAACTGAATTATTTGGAATCGCTTTCGTATCCATTGGGGTGTGTCTTGTGCCATGCCCACGCAGTTTCAATGATGGCTTTAGGCGATTGATATTTCGGCGCCCAGTCGAGCGAATTGTTGGCAAGAGATGGGTCTGCAATCAGTTTGGGAGGGTCGCCGGGTCGGCGTTCGCCAACGACCTCCGCAATGTCGCAGTCCGTTACTTCGCGACAGGACTCGATAATTTGCCGCACGCTGTAGCCGTTACCCGTCCCTAGATTTAGTTTTAGGTTGTCACCCGTTTCGAGACGTTCGAGTGCAAGTAGGTGTGCCGTACATAAATCATCAACATGAATGTAGTCGCGAACACAGGTGCCGTCGGGCGTTTCCCAGTCGTCTCCAAAAATAGTGATGTTCTCTCGTTGGCCAAGGGCGACTTGAAGCACAATTGGGATGAGATGTGACTCCGGTTGGTGATCCTCGCCAATGTCGCCCTCCGGTGACGCCCCTGCCGCGTTGAAGTACCGTAGGGCTGCAAAATTTAATCCGTAGGCAAGGGAATAGTCTTCGAGAGCCCGCTCGATCACTAGTTTGGTAAACCCGTACGGATTGACCGGCTCCTGTTTTTCATTTTCAGTGATTGGGACAATTTGGGGCTGGCCATACGTCGCACAGGTGCTTGAGAATACTATTTTTTTGACGCTGCAATAGCGCATTGCTTCAAGCAGTTCGAGCGTGGCGAGGACGTTATTCTGATAGTACTTCGCCGGCTCAATCACGGATTCGCCGACCAAGGCACATGCCGCAAAGTGCATTACGGATTCAATCTGGTGGTCACCCAGTATTCGTTGAACGAGAGCACGATCTTGCATGTCCCCGACGATCAACTGTCCCGCCGTTACAGCTTCTGAAAAACCGGTCGACAAATTATCGAGGATGACGACGTTATGGCCAGCTCGATCGAGTTGTCGAACCATGTGAGAGCCAATGTAACCTGCGCCGCCAATCACTAATATATTCATCAAGCTGTTATGTTCCGTAGTAGTTGTTTGTTCGTTTCGCAGTGGGTTGGATGAGTTTATGCTGGAAAGCGGCGGGCGTTCGTTTTAGGCGAATTGACGGGTCACCGAACTGTGTTGTTGGTAGGTGCCAACGAGAAAGTCCAGAGTCGCTTGCGGTTCGTGCCGGGCTCGCCAGTGTTTAGAAAATTTCATGGCTGTATCGCGATAGTGGTCAAAGTGTGTCACCATTTCCCGGACGCAATTAGCGAGATCCGCTTCATCAGACGCAATGATTCCAACTGCTCCAACGGGTTGCGACAAGTGGGCGGCGCCTAATTTGATCGTCTTTATTTTGGCGCGGCGGATGCTGGCTGTCGATTCATGGAATGCGTTGGACAAGCTAAATTCAACAACAGCCGTGTTGGGGGAGAGTGAAAAGGTTGTATTTGATTTTTTGTTGTTTCTACGATGGCCAACCACGCGACTTGCCTTCTGGAGCGTATTTCCGGCATCGTCACGTTGCGTAAAATCAATCCGACAAAAAGTTCCCGGTGATTCAGGCCAATGCCAGTCGAATTCGAGCATCATCAAATCCTCGTCCGCCTGCCTGTTGAGCTTGAATTCAAAAGGGTGCTTGCCTTGATCAAACGAGAGAACGTTTCCTGGAAGTGGGACGTTCGCCGTTGCCCACTCGAAATCCCGAGTTTCGATCGTGCGGACAGGTTTAAAATCTCGGGTTAACCGTTCACCGTATTCGAAAATTGGTTCTGAAATTTGTTCAGCAAGCCAGCTTCCCGCAGGAACAATGACCGGTTTTCCGGAAGCGAGTAGCTCCCCTAAAACACCAGCCCTTCGGCTGAAATAGGCGCGGCTGTCGTAAAACAGCAAACCGCAGTCGCTGTTCTTAATAAGGTCTACGTATTGCTGGTCAGGCAACGGATGCGAGTAATATTTAACGGAGGAGCTGGCAACGGCATGCTCGCGGTGAACGATCGGAGCATTGAGCTCTATTTTCTGTTTTGTAGAAAGGAGTTTTTTCTTGGGGCGTTGGACCGCAATTTCAGCTAACCCCGTCGCTAAGAGATCCTCCGAAATGTTGTCAATCAAAGACTGAAGGTAGGAACCTTGCCCCTTTTCACGCCTCATCTCGCCGGGACAGGTAATTTTAATCGGAGCCGGCAAGATAGACTTCCGGTGCGGCTCGGAAATTTTTTGATTGATTCGAATTGCGGTGGGCTCAGACTTTCCCCGAAAAGCCGGAGCGACGGGATACGGAAGCGATTCGAATTGGCCTATGCCTAGTTGGTTGTATTGGTCTGCGAGCGTGGTGGACGTTGTATACAAATGGACCGAATGGGCCGAAAGTCGAGAAAGGGCGGCAACACAGCAAGCACGGACTGCTTTTGCAACGTTTGACTGTGATTCATATTCCGGGGTTCGACCCTCGAAAAGGTTGTAGTGAAATTGGAGGTGCCATTGGGTTTTGCTAGTCTCAGGATGACTGGATAAATAAACCGCCAGTCCCATTAACTCTAATTCGGAGATGGTCGTCAGGAAGGCGTGATCTCCGGGGCGATGAATTATTCCCTCGAAGAAACGTTCGCAGTCCATTGCAAATCGGCAAACAAACTTTTCCCGGCGTCGGTGATGTCGATGCTTTTTAAACGAATGTCGAACGCGCTGGTTTAAACCAGCAGGCGGATCGGTCAAGATTTGATGGGAGTTACCGCGGGTTAGATGCTGTAATCCTGAAAGATAACTGTCTGACTGATAGGTTGTGTCACGGAAAACGCTTTTGACTGTGCCGAGTTGACTCAGCTCATTTTCCTCATCGTGACGCAATTTACCAAAGTCTTGGTGGGTACCGATTTGAGTATTAAAACCATTTTCTTCGGATACCTCGGCGAGGCAGCGGACATAATCAAAATGATGTCCTCCTCGTTTTCGCAGCGAGTGGTCGATTAGGTAAAAATTAGCCACGGTGATTCCTTCGGCGCTTTCTGAGAGCATCTTGCTCTCAACGGTCTCTTCACTCTTCTTTGATAAATCTAATTCGAGGGGCAAATCGAAGTCAATTCCAAACAGTTCAGAAGCGAAGGGAAATGGTGCTGCAAATAATCGGTATCACAGCGACGACAAAAGACTGCTAGCGGTTGTCTCCCGATTGGAATTGACTGTTTTCCGGAAGATGAAATAGAACATAGCTTCGAACGAATCATCCCCTCGATAGTTGCCGGTTTTATGCAGAAAAAAAAGAAGCACATTGTAATCCTCCCTTACTTTTGTCAGGAAGAAGTCGATCGATATCTTGCGATTGCGGAGCGAATGAAGTCGTTCCCGACACCTAGCGTATCGTGTGATTTCTTGCTTGCTTCGAGTCCCCGAACTGAAACCAGCGAGGAGCTTGTCGCTGCGTTTTCTGAGTTGGGCAACACCATTGCGTTTGCTTGTCCAACCCAGATTTTTGGTTATCCCGAAGGCCCGGGGGCGATGTTTTGGGATTGCATGGAGTACATCAGTAAAAACTACGAGGGAAATGATGGTTTCAGTTTGTGGTTGGAATCAGACATGGCTCCCGTGAAGCCGGATTGGCTCGACCGTTTGTCAGAAGAATGGTATTCGGGAGATGAAGTGCCCGTGATGATGGGTTGTTTCGTCCCTGAAGTCTACAAACACCGTCTACTGAAGAAGCGGAAGCTGATTTTGCATCCGCACATTAATGGCGGGGCTTGTTATTCAATGGACTTCGCAAATCAAATGCCAGATGAAGCCCGCCAAGGCGTTTTTGATATGGCTGTTTATCAGTATGCCAAACAGTTAAATCGAGCCCGATTCACTCAACAGATTTCATTTTCGACGTTGGGGCGAGTGCGTCGGGATGTTGCGGATTCCAGTAAAGTGTTACTGCATGGATTTATGCAGGAAAAAGATTTGTTTATAGATCAGTGTTTGAAGCCGCTGACGGCTCAGGAATTGAACCAGCGGTCTTGGCATTCAATGTTAAATAAAATTGAGACGGCCAAGCGAAAATTACGTGTTCAGTTCGTTCGCAAGGGTCGCCGGGCAATGCTGGAAAATATGTTTTTGGCAAAACAGAAATTTGAGTCCGAAAATCCAAAGATGTTTTACCAGCCCAATGGTCGAGCAGCCTAGTAATTAGAACCTGGGATAGCCGTTTGCTTTTTGAGAAAACAACACGACTTTGAAAATTGCGCAATTCAACACGTTTCCCTATGGTGGCGCGGCGACTGCAGCAAAGCGGCTACACGAACAATTGCTTCAGCGGAATGTTGAAAGCCGTTTTTACTACCGCCTCAATGATAAACAGATTCAGCTGGACGATAGCTTTCGTTGTTTGGAATTCTGTAAGCCGCGCAGTGGGATTTGGGGAGCTATCGAACAGCGCCTCGGTCGCCGGCGCGAAAAAAAGATTCACCGTCTCTACGATTCTCACATTGCTAATCGCCAAGACGGATTAGAAACGTTTTCAATGGCCGATTTGCCTGAACCGACAGTCCTTGACTGGTCAGCCATCCATGCAGATTTGGTTCATTTACATTGGATGTCTTTTTTCGCGGACTACCATTCTTTTTTTAAATCGATCCCCGACAGCGTGCCTTTGGTTTGGACGTTGCATGACATGAACGCTTTCACTGGCGGTTGTCATTATTCAAGTGGTTGCGATCAATTCGTCAAGGGATGCGGGAACTGCCCTCAAGTGGAGAACCGGCATACGAGTGACGTTTCCGATTATAGTTTTCGGACGAAACGCCGTGCTCTCAGGGGGAAGTCGATTCACGTCATTACGCCCAGCCAGTGGCTGGGTGATTTGGCGAAACAGAGTGAAGTTTGGCCGGAAGGCACGACCTTTCACACGATTCACTATGGACTCGATCTTGAATTGTTTCGTTCTGTTGGCAAGCAGCAAGCCCGGAATAAGTTAGGGATTTCGGGTGACAAAACATTGATCGCTTTTGGTGCCGAGGATATTAATTGCCAAAGAAAAGGGGTTCAGCACTTGTTGCCGGCGTTGATGAATTTGAAGGATAAGTCAGCGGTTGAATGCTTGATGTTTGGCTCCGGGGAATTGGAGCCTTCCGATGATTTGCCGCACATTCATCAAATGGGATACGTCGATTCACTCGAGCGACAACTGCTGATTTACTCCGCTGCCGACCTTGTGGCTGTGCCGTCCTTGGAAGACAACCAACCGCAAGTTGGATTGGAGGCATTGGCTTGTGGAACCCCAGTGGTTGGGTTTAATGCGGGGGGAATTCCCGAATATGTTCGGCCAGGCGAAACGGGTTTGTTGGCTGAGGTTGGAGATTCCGGGGATCTATCGAAACAGATTGGCTGGCTTGTTACGCACGTGGATGAGCGGCGTCAGATGGGAAGCCGAGGAAGAAAAATGATGGAGCAGGAGTTTGAAAAAAATGCTCAATCACAAAAGCACATAGATTTTTACGAACAAGTTTTGTCGGGTAGCTCCATTGGAATGGTAACTTAAGTGGCTCACTCGCGGAGTAAAACCTTGGTGCAGCAGCGAAGTGCCCCGCCGTGCATTGCACTGGTTTGAAAACCTTCTATTGCTCGAACTTCAAAACCATTTTGTTCCCAACATGCAATCGCGGCTGAGTCGAGCTCAGCAATTCCGTATTGTGGCAAGTAAACGACTGAAAGATTGGCGACGGTTTCCGTTAAAACATTGTTGTATGACATGAATGGGAAGGCATGAGCCGGTTTGTTTTCCCCCACAGATTCGGAATCGGCTGC